>CAZXTI010000061.1:0-8210 GCA_964643565.1 uncultured Hyphomonas sp.
AACCGCATTGCCTTGAACACGCATCATGCGCTGCATTCGCTCATTATCGCCCGCGCCAAAATCCACTTTTGTTTGCGAGCGGGTGCGGCCAACAGCGCCTTTCAAATACATCATCAAGATTACATTCAGACCAACCCATAGGCCCACGGCTTCAAAAATATCCATAACATTTTCTCCCTTTAAATCTGTCGTGGCTTACTTAGCGTTTTTTATCATAGCGTTTGAACCAGCCCATAATATTGTCTGTCTTTGAAATTATTCGGCTGGGGCGTCCGGCAATCAGGTGCGGTGAGCCGGGAATGCGAACGAGGGCCGTGTCGACGCCTTTCTGCTTCAGGGCGCCGTAGAATTGCTCAGCTTCCCAAGCCGGGGTGCGCCAGTCTTCCTCGCCGACCATCATTAGCGTGGGCGTTGTGACATTCTCAACGAGGGAAATGGGGGAGCGTTTCAGATAGACATCGGACTCAGTCCATGGGTTCGCGCGTATCCAGTGGCGTCTGACGAAGGGGCCAATATCGGCAGCGAGCGCCATGGTCATCCAATTGATGACGGGTTTGATGGATGCGGCGGCAGCGAAGCGGTCTGTCTGGCCGACAATCCATGCTGTGAGCAATCCGCCGCCAGAACCCCCTGTTACAAAGAGGCGGTCTTCGGACACATATTTGCGCTTAATGAGGTCGTCGACGACATCCATCAGATCATTGTAATCGTCGCCCGGATAGTCCAGATCAATCAGGTGCGCGAAGGCTTCGCCATAGCCTGTTGAGCCGCGTGGATTGATATAGACAGTGACATAGCCTTCAGCCGCAAAACGCTGGATTTCGGCGGAGAAAAATGGTCCGTACATGGCGAACGGGCCGCCATGAATTTCCAGGATCATTGGCGCGCTGCCATTTGCTTTAAAGCCGGGGGGCAAGGCAACCCACGCTTCAATTTCGCGCCCATCGACGGAGGATTTTACCGAAAACTCTTCCAGCGGGGCCATGTCGAGATAGGGTAATAGATCGTCGTTCAAGGCGGTGAGTGTTTTGGCGGCTCTGCTTTCTGTTGCGATTGCAATCTCTGCGGGGCGGTCGGTGAAGCCTGCTGTGAAGGCAAAGCGCGGCCGGGTCGTTTTGGACATGGAGTAGGAGCCGGAGGCGTATGGACGCCCAATGCTGGTGCCGCCAATGCCGCTGAGTATGGTTGTTGTATCGCCGTCAAGGGAAATGCGAACCAAGTCGATTTCGCCATTGTTTGGCATTTGTGCGTATAGGGATTGCCCATTTGATGACCAATTCAGGTTTTGAAGCTGGCGGTCGAGGCCGGTTTCGATTTCACGCTTGCCTGAGCCATCGGCGTTCATCACATAGAGGCGCTCTTGTTGCCATGAGAGGGTTTCATCATCATAGCCGAGATAGGCGATTTTTTTGCCATCAGGTGAGGCGGCCGGATTGCCGTCTGGTCCGTCGCGTTTTGTCAGGGCACGCCGGGAGCGGGTCGATATGTCGACAGCATAAATCTCCGATTCGATCGGGTCCAGCTCGCGGTCTTTTACGTCATTACCGACGACCAGAACTGTGTCTGAACCCAGCCATTCAGGCTGGGAGAAGTCGGCCTCGCCTTGGGTGATTTGGCGAATGGAGCCACCGGCGGCGGAGACGACATAGATATGGTCAGCGCCTTCGGAGAGATAACCCTGCCCATCGCGGCGAAACTGAATATCGTCAAAGAAGCGGACGGGCGGGCTCCAGCTTTTATTACGCGGAAAGCGGGGCTCGGTGGTCAATTTCGGCTGTTCGCTTGGTGTAAACATGGTGAAGGCGATGTTCTTGCCATCTGGCGACCATGTGACTTCGCGCGGCGCGCTTGGGAAGCGGGCGAGGGAAAAGCTATCGCCTGTGTCCATGAAGCGGATGCGTAGGTCGGCTTTGCCATCGGTGCGTGTCGCGTAGAGGAGCTTGCTGCCGTCTGGCGACCAGCGCGGCGAGGAAGAGGAGGCTGCGGTGGTGACAAGTGGGCGTTGGCGTCCCGTATCGGTGTCGATAATCCACAAGTCGGCGCGAATACGGTCTGTCTTCAGGTCCATCGATTGGCGCACATAGACGATCTCATCTCCGCGCGGCGATATTTGTGGATCATTAGCATATTCAAGGTCGAAAACGCGTTCTGCTTTGAAGCCGTTTTTGGATGGCTGGGCAGCTGCGCTGATCGTCCATGACATAATGGCCAGCCCCGTGGCCAGCCCGATAAATGCTCTCAAACCCATGAATGTGCTCCTTGCAATGCTCTGCTTTGCAAAAACGCTATCATGCGATGCGCGCGCCGCCCAGACGGGTTTTCAAGATTTTCAGCGTTTATTCTTTTCGCGCGTTAAACAGCGGGCGTGCTCATTGTGCGGGCAATGACGAGGCGCTGAATATCGCTGGTGCCTTCATAGATCTGGCAAATGCGTACATCGCGGTAAATGCGCTCGACGGGATAGTCGCCGAGATAACCATAACCGCCGAAGATTTGCAGCGCGTCGGAGCAGACTTTTTCAGCAATCTCTGAGGAGAAGAGCTTGGCCATTGACGCTTCTTTCAGGCAGGGCATGCCAGCTTCTTTCATCGCGGCTGCGTTCATGACGAGCTGATGGGCCGCCTCGATCTGTGTGGCCATGTCGGCGAGTTTGAAATTGACGGCCTGATGATTGAAGATGGCTGTGCCGAAGGCTTCGCGTTCCAGTGCATAATTCTGGGCGCATTTCAGAGCTGAACGTGCCATGCCGACACCTTGCGCGGCGATGCCTATGCGTCCGCCTTCCAGATTGGCGAGCGCGATTTTGTAGCCTTGGCCTTCTTCGCCGAGGAGGTTTTCAACCGGGATGCGCATATCGGTAAAGGCGAGCTGGCAGGTGTCTGAGCTTTTGATGCCGAGCTTTTCTTCGACGCGGATGACTTCATAACCCGGCGTGTCAGTCTCGACGATGAAGGCGCTGATGCCGCGCTTGCCTGCATCTTTGTCGGTGACGGCGAAGACGATAATCATCTTACCGTTCTTACCATTGGTGATGAATTGCTTTGCGCCATTGATGACATAATGGTCGCCGTCGCGAACGGCGGTGGTTTTCAGGTTTGATGCATCAGAGCCAGCTTGCGGTTCGGTGAGGGCAAAGCCGCCAATCCATTCGCCGCTTGCGAGCTTTGGCAGATATTTTTCTTTTTGTGCGTCAGTTCCATAGGTCAGGATCGGAACGCAGCCGACTGAGCTGTGTACGCTGACAATAGTTGAGCAGGCGCCGTCGCCTGCCGCGATTTCTTCCAGTGCGAGCGCGTAGGCCACCGCGCCGGTTTCTGAGCCGCCATAGCTTTCCGGCACGAGCATGCCCATAAAGCCGAGCTCACCCATTTGCTTGATCTGTTCGTGTGGAAACTCCCCCGTTTTATCGCGGTGTTCAGCCGTTGGCCAAAGCTCGTCACGGGCGAATTGGTTGGCCATCTCGCGAATAGCGGTCTGTGTTTCGTTGAAAAGCATTTATTTACCCTGCGTGTTCTGGCTGCGTATTTTGGTCCTGAGGCGCTTCATATATCGGTTCTGAGCATGTTTCTATGCTATCAACTGTCGCAAGTCATCAAAATGTTGACGGCTGGCAATCTGCATTGGGGCACGTGGCTTGTGAAACGATTAGCGTGATTTTGTTAGTTAAATGGGTGACGCTGTTGGCGACGCAGCCTAAAAGACATTCAACTTAGCGATCACGCTTGAAGGTGGGTTATGTCGGAGACATCGAACACATTGTCAGATACCCAAGGCATGGATGCTGAAGAGGTGCGTGCGGTTTTGCTCGCAGACATTCATGAGGCTTTGGCTGACCGCGATACGCGGTGGCTTTCGCGCACGCTGGCGCGCATGCACCCGGCGGATGCTTCAGATACTTTGGAGCAGTTATCAGGCGATGATTTTTCCGCGGTTGTGGCTTTGCTTGGCCCGGAACTGCCGGCTGATATCTTAATTGAGCTGCGTGATGAATACCGCGAAGATGCGGTTGATTTGCTTCCAGATGCGGCGGTGAGCGCGGCCTTGGGTGACCTGACCTCCGATGACGCAACAGCCATTCTGGAAGATGTCGAGGAAGAACGCCGGGGGCGTTTGCTACAGGATTTGGCCCCTCAGGACCGTGCGCCGCTGGAGCGCGCGCTAGATTTTGATGAGGAGACGGCGGGCCGCCTGATGCAACGCGAGTTTGTTGCGGCGCCGGAGTTTTGGACGGTTGGCCACACAATCGATCACGCGCGCAATACGGGCGAGGCTTTGCCGGAGCATTTCTTCTCCATTTATGTTGTTGATCCGGCGTTTAAGGTGTTGGGCTTTGTGTCCTTGTCAACGCTGCTGCGTACACCGCGCGAGGTGAAACTTTTCGACATTATGGAAGAGATTGTTGCCGAGATTAAAACCGGTATGGATCAGGAAGAGGTTGCATTCCTTTTCCAAAAATACTCGCTTGCATCAGCGCCGGTGGTTGACGAGGGCGGGCGTATAACCGGCATGATCACGGTCGATGATATGGTGCATGTGATCCAGGATGAAAACACGGAAGACTTGCTTGCTTTGTCCGGGGTTCTTTCTGCTGATGGTTCAGACACGGTTTTGGATGCGGTTAAAGCGCGCGCACCTTGGCTGGGGGTCAATCTGTTTACGGCCTTTCTGGCGTCGGCGATTATTTCTCTTTTTACCGCCGTACTCGATTCAAATGTGGCGATTGCGATACTTATGCCGGTTGTTGCAGCCCTTGGCGGGAATGCGGGCAGTCAGGCGCTGGCTGTTACGGTGCGCGCGATTGCAGAACGGGAAATGGAAGGCGCGGCGGCGCGGCGGGCCATTTTGCGCGAATTTTTGACCGGATTGTCGAATGGCGGCCTATTTGCGCTCGGCGTTGGGACACTTTCCTGGCTATGGTTTGGTGATATTCAGCTTTCTATTGCGATTTCGGCCGCGATTTTCGCAACATTTGTCTGGGGCGGGCTTGGCGGCATCCTGATCCCACTCGGGATGAAGAGAATAGGGGTTGACCCTGCGGTAGCTTCGTCAGTTTTTGTGCTTACTTTGACTGATATTGTTGCATTTTTTAGCTTTCTTGGTTTGGCCACGCTTATCATGTTGTAGTAATCACCCCGCTTCGGTGTAATTATTGCAATTAACCGTTATTGACGAAAATTTGTCTCGGGATGGGCCAGAACTAATGCGTAGAATGCGTACTTCAAAAGCTGGAATGGACCTTATCAAGCGATTTGAGGGGTACCGTGCACGCGCTGCACAGCAGCCGGATGGTACTTGGACGATTGGCTATAGCCATACCCAGTCGGCGCGGGAGAATTTGCGTATCTCAAAGGCTGATGCCGAAGCAGTGCTGCGCGAATATGATTTGCCGCCAATTGAGTATTTAATTGGCGCGAACGTCCTTGCGCCGCTCAATCAAAATCAGTTCGATGCTCTGGTGTCCTTTGTTTTCAATATTGGGGCTGAAGCTTTTCAAAGGTCAGACGTCCTGACACGCTTGAATTCAGGCGCTAGCCTTGCGGCAGCTGAGGCCATGATGGCGTGGCGCAAAGCCCGCGTGAATGGTCAACCGATTGTTGTCGATGCATTGGTGCGTCGCCGTGTGATGGAGCAGGCGCTCTTTTTGAAGCATCCAAATGGCGCCCCTGTTGCGCCGTCCGGGTTTATCCGTCCAATGAACGGAGCGGCGCCTGCTGAGTTGGCTGGAGCTGGCTTGCGTGTGGAGCCAGAATGGGAAGCGCGCGAGCCTGTCGTTGATGACATGCCCGCAGCAAAAGCAGAACAAGATATCGCGCCTACCAAGCCTGAAGAAAATGCAGGTCCGACGCCGGACGAAATTACGCGGGCAATCTCTGCGCTTGCTAATCCAAGTCAAACTTTGCGGTCTGATGAGGTCTTCCCGCCTGTTCGCATAGATGAACTGCCGGCTGAGACGCTCGATCTAGACCATGAAGACCTGCCGCCGCCGCCATTCATTGAAGAGGCGACAGAGACAAATCTGGATGTATCGGGCGTGGCCGAATTGGACGCGCTGGAACCTGTTGCCAACGGCAAAACATTTATTGATGATTTGGCGCCTGCGACCATCGACCCGGAGCTTTTGAAGCAAGCGGAAGCCAATGGTGATACGCCCATCGAGGGCATTGTTCCGGTTGCGACATCGCGTTCGATGTTTCACTTTGGGCTTGGTTTTGTCGGTGTCGTATTGGCCGGACTTTTTGGCTTACGCCTGACAGAAGAAGGACTGCCTGACTTTTCCGACGCGTCTGATCTGGGCCAATATTTGACCATTGGAGGCGTCGTCCTTGGTGTTTTCCTTATATTGATGGCGCTCGCCTTCATGCTGCGGCGTAATCCATAAATAAGCTAGGGGCGCTCTAAGCGTCTGCGCTCTCTCGTTTCGGGGCAAAGGGAAAAACCCCGTCATCCAAAGCTTTGATTGTTGCGTCATAGCCTGCCTTTACAGCTTGGTCATAAGATTCCCAGTCGCGTAATTCCAGATCGACAATTTCCGGCGCGATATAAAGATCGGTCATGTCTTTGCCTGCTGACGGGTCAATGCCGACAGTGGCCGAACGCATTAAAAGCGAGGCGATGGGCGGGGTTCGGCTAAAGCCGTGTTTTCGCACCCATCCGAAGAAGCCGGGCGGTGAAATAAACTCGTCTGCCGGAAAGCCGCGCCGTGTGCGTGATACGTCTGAGCCGATAATGTATCCGCGATGCTGATTTTGCATGACGCTGACGGGAAAATTGTTCAAGATTCCGCCATCAACAAGTACATCACCATCATTGACGATGGGGGGCAATATCCCCGGCAGCGCAATCGATGCGCGCAGGGCATGACGTACAAAGCCGCGCTGGTGGATCATGCTGTTGCCATCAGTCAGATTGGTTGAAACGCAGAAGAAGGGAATTTCCAGATCCCCGATGGCGGCGTCGCCAAAATGCTCTTTTAGGCGCCGATCAACACGTTTGCCGCTGACAAGGCCAACAACGGGTAGGTTAAAGTCACCGAGCGGATTAGTTTCGACAAAGCCCTTTCGGATACGCCGGTCGATCTCATCATCATCCCAGCCCATCGCCACGCATGCAGCGACCACGCCGCCCATGCTGGTGCCGCCTGAAAAGTCGATGGCGACCCCGCGCGCTCTTAAGGCGCGCACCACACCAATATGTGCAAACGCCCGTGCGCCGCCGCCTGAGAGAACCAGGCCGACAGAGCGCCCACTCATCACACGCGCGAGCCGCTGGCAATCGTCGCCCTCTTCGCCGTTCCAATGAAACACGCGCCTTGCACTGGCTGCTGATAGCCAACGTCCGGGGGTGGTGGCGAGTTCTCTGCGTTTTTGATGGAGTAACACCACATCGATCAGTTTGAATTGCTGGGCTGGGGTATTGTCGCGGGGCATGATGGGGTCAGAGGGAACCGCATCCGCGCGTCCAAGTATCCATACGCGGTCGGCCTGACGCACGGAGGTGCGATACCAGGAATCATCAACGAGCTCTGTGATCAGGATGACAATATCATTTTGGCGTTCAAGCTCATCGAAGAATTGTGACGGCTTATCGTCGCCGCTTTCTTTGTCGATAATTGTCGCGCGAAGACCGATCTGGTTGAGGGTCGTTTTGAGGTGCTCAGCCCGTTTTTCCAGTTCAATCGATGGCGAGGTTGCGACAAGGGTGAAAACTTTTGGTTCTGATTGGCTTGAGCGCTGTCCAGCCCTGCGGATGCGGCGCAGAATAATCCGTATGAGGTCTTCTAGAATTTCCGGTTCGGCTTTTATTAAACGGTCGAACCCGTCGCGGCTGATGCTGATGATTTCGCAATCTCTGAGCGCGAACACAGAATTGCTGTGCGGGGCGGTTGTGTCATCATCCTGACCCGAAAACAGCGCCATCTCACCGACCGGTTCGCCGGGGCGGATGTGGCCAATAAATTCTGCTTCACCAAATTCGGGCACACGGAAAGCACCGAGCGATCCTGACAGGAGGAAGTGGATATGTGTGGACAGTTCGCCGACTTCGAAAAGAGGCGTGCCAGCCTTGAGGGAATACCATTGCGCTTCACGCGCAGCCGTACGCAGGGCACGCTTTGGGGCGTCCTTCAGGAAGGGAATCAATTTCAGATTTGCGCTTATATCCAGTGACATGCGGGGAATGTGCCGGGTCTGGCGATGACTGCAAGTGTTTTT
>CAZXTI010000062.1:0-1765 GCA_964643565.1 uncultured Hyphomonas sp.
GTGTCATGGTTCACACCGAACACGATTGTCTTGTCCGCATTTGCGCCGGGCGCAGAGATCAGGACACGCTTTGCACCAGCATCCAGATGAGCGGAGGCTTTGTCCTTGGCGGTGAAAATGCCGGTACATTCCATCGCGATATCAACGCCCATTTCGCCCCATGGCAGCTCAGCCGGGTTGCGTTCTGCAAGGCATTTGAAGCTGCGATTGCCAACTTTGATCGTGTCGCCATCTACGGAAACGTCTTCGTTCAATCGGCCATGCACACTGTCATATTGCAAAAGGTGAGCATTGGTTTCGACGGGACCCAGATCATTGATCGCGACAACTTCGATGTCCTTGCGATCATGTTCGATGATTGATCTCAAGACGAGGCGGCCGATCCGGCCAAATCCGTTAATTGCGACGCGAACTGCCATGAAATATTCTCCTAAGCGGCATGCGTGGCTTTGTTACCACGCCTTTTAAATATGGGTTTAACGCTGCTATCTGTCTGCGTCCACCCCGGCGGGGAAGGGAATAATGTCGCGCTAGCTGGCGGTTTGAGGGTGAATTTTCCCTGCGGCGGTTTGCGCCCGTGTGCGGGCTTCTTCGATATCGCCGCCCCGGGCGAGCGCCACACCCATGCGCCGGGTCTTGTAACTGACAGGTTTTCCAAACAGGCGCAGCTCGGTTTCGGGCACTTGCAGCGCGTCAGCGACGCCGGAAAATTGGATGCCGTCTGCGTCCATGCCGCCATAGATAACCGCGCTTGCGCCGGGATTGCGCAAGGCTGTATCGACCGGCAAGCCGAGAATGGCGCGGGCATGGAGGGCAAATTCGGATTGGGCTTGCGTCACCAGCGTGACGAGCCCGGTATCATGTGGGCGCGGACTGACCTCGGAGAACCAGACTTGATCGCCTTTGACGAATAGCTCGACACCAAATAGGCCGCGTCCGCCGAGCGCATCGGTCACCTTGCGGGCCATGTCTTCGGCTTTGGCTAGCGCGGCCTCGCTCATTGGTTGGGGCTGCCAGCTCTCAACATAGTCGCCGTCCTCTTGGCGATGGCCGACCGGCGCGCAGACATGAGTGCCATCTGCGGCGCGAACGGTGAGGAGGGTGATCTCATAGTCGAAATTTATCTGGCCTTCGACGATGACGCGGGTCTCTCGCTTGCGCCCCGCTTCCAGTGCGTATTCCCATGCTTTGCCAATATCGCTGGCAGAGGTGACGCGCGACTGGCCTTTGCCCGAAGAAGACATGACCGGTTTGACGAAGACCGGATAGCCGATGACGTCAGCGGCTGAAGCGAGTTGTTCACCTGAATTGGCAAAGGCGAACGGGCTGGTCGGAAGCCCTAGCTCATCGGCGGCGAGGCGGCGAATGCCTTCGCGGTCCATGGTGAGCTGTGTGGCTTTGGCGGTCGGAATAATGGTGACGAGCTTTTCAGCTTCAATGCGCGCAAGCTCATCGGTCGCAATCGCCTCAATTTCCGGCACGATCAGATGCGGGCGTTCGGCTTCGACAAGGGCGCGCAAGGCGGCCGCATCGGTCATATCGATGACATGGGAGCGGTGAGCAACTTGCATGGCAGGCGCATTGGCATAGCGGTCCACCGCGATCACTTCCACGCCGAGGCGCTGTAGTTCAATCACAACCTCTTTGCCAAGCTCACCGGAGCCAAGCATCATGACGCGCGTTGCAGATGGGGAGAGCGGTGTGCCGATGGTGGTCATGTGATCGGTGGTCCATTGTTTGTGTTGCGTGGTCTGGCGGCTCTGAC
>CAZXTI010000062.1:1865-7977 GCA_964643565.1 uncultured Hyphomonas sp.
GTGGTCATGTGATCGGTGGTCCATTGTTTGTGTTGCGTGGTCTGGCGGCTCTGACCGCAGGGCCAACGGGTGCGCGCGAACGGGTGATGTGTCAAGTTTGAGCGGGGTGTGCGGGCTGGATTGTGATATGTCTTGACACCCTGAACAATTATGAGTTGATTTTATCTTGTGAGCTGTTTTGGGGAGTATTGTATTGAGTGCTGATATCAACTCTTCTGAGCCGGACCGATGGTTCTTTCGGGTTATCGGCCTTTCCGTGATTGGATTCTTGGGCGCCGCGCCTCTGGTGCTGTTCTTGGCGATGAGAACAGGGGTTTGGCTACTGGACTATAAGGCGCTGGGAGAAAGCACTACGGTTGAAGCCGATCTCGCCGAATATATGATCGAAGATAACTTGCCGCCTCAATTGTTCCGGCGACGGCTTAGCGGACATGCTTTGCGACTGAGTATCGCCGGCTCCGCGCGTTCGAAGGCAGGTGACTTCGAGGGCGCATTAAAGCTGCGCCAAGAGGCGCTTGATGTGCGGCTTCGTATTTTCGATGTCTTTAAGGACGACAAAGCGCGTAAGGATTTGGGACGCGGTTATGATGCTGTTGCGTCTGCTTCCTACAAGGTGGGGACGTATCAGGCCGAAGCTGATGCGCGGTTTGAGGCCGCGGAAATTTATGCGGGCCTGCCCGACACGTTGGAGACAAACCGCGATATCGCTGATGCGTTATATTTTGGAGCCGCTTCATTACGGCGACTCGAATCCTATGATGAAGCTGCGGCAGCTTTCCAGCGCGCGATTGCCGCGCGGCAGCGTGTGCTCGACCGGGTGCCCGATGCAAAGAAAGACCGGTACAGAATGGTCATCTTGCACAATGACATAACCGTAGTCGAGCGCAGACGCGGCAATTATGAGACGGCAATGGAACATGTGGAAACGGCCCTTGCGGATTTACGGACCCTTGTCGAGGACGAACCGGATTATGACGAGGCTAGCAAATATTTGAGAGATGTCTTGTTCAATGCGGCGGCTAGCGCCCGCGGGCTTGGGAACGAGCAGCAAGCGAGGGCGTTTCTGGACGAGCTGATCGAAAATGTAGAAAATCATATCGCCAATGCGCCATCTGAGAGTCGCGCGCGGCGACAGCGATACCAAGCATATCAAGTAAGATATTTGCTCGGGCTGGATCCCCCGTCATCCGATGCGGCCCTGCGCGATGCGATGGTGACGATGATTAGTGATGCACGATTTTTGCATACTGCAGAGCCCGAAGCGCGGCGCTATGCCGAATGGCTAGCCGAGACGTTGGCGCGATACGGCAGCTTAACAACCCAGGATGCAGACAAGTCCGTGCCCACCAAGGCCTATGCCCAGGCAGTCGAGCTGGCGCGGGAGATACTGGCTGAACATCCCGAAAGCAGCAGAGCAAATGCCGCACTGGCTTATGGCTTGTGGTATCAAGGGAGCCGCGCAATCGGGGGCAGAAGGGCTTACGAGGGGGTCGAAGCCTCTCTTCCGTTCTATGAGGAAGCGACGGCAGCCTTCGGGCAACTTGTGAAGCTTAGCGAGCATGGGCAGTACAAACTCGATCAGGTGAGAATTTGGAGCACGCTTGGTCATGTCTATTTGGAGCTTGGAGATGATGCCGAAGCTTTCAAAGCGTTTCGGCAGAGTTTTCAGTTTGGCAGAATTGTTTCAAATGCTGATCCCGAAAATGAGGATTTGTACCGGGAAAATTACAGATTGGCGTTCAATATGAGCACCTTGCCGCTGGACTTTGATGAGAAGTTGATGTGGCAGAAGCGCGCGCAAAACCTTCTGACAGAGGCCGAGGCAGCGGGGCGACTGCATCCAGATGATACCTCTATGCTCAAAGAAATTGAACGCAAGATTTCAGCTAATGAAGTGCAGTAATCGGCGGTAGCACCAAGGCATTAGTTGCTTTGGTGCCGATTAAGCCATTGCCTTCGCAGCTTCCACAATCGCATCAACCGTAATGCCAAAATGCTTGTAGAGGTCGGCGATGGGTGCGCTGGCGCCGAAGGTGGACATGCCGATGAAGGTATCGTTCGGGCCGAGGAAGGTGTCCCAGCTCTGGCGGATGCCGGCTTCAATGCCAATGCGCGGGGCTGTGCCGAGCACGCTGGATTTGTAGGCGGCGTCTTGTTGCTGGAAGAGCTCAAAGCAGGGGGCAGAGACGACGCGGGCGGTTTTCCCGGCATCAGCAAGGGCGGACACGGCGTTCATTGCAAGTTCGACTTCGGAGCCGGTTGCGATGAGTGTGACATCGGCATTTTCCGCTTCGTGTAACACGTAAGCCCCGCGCGCGCATAGATTTTCGCTTGTGTGCGTGGTGCGTTGCGGCGTGAGCCCTTGGCGGGTTAGCGCGTGGATGCTCGGCTGGTCGGCGGCTTCTAATGAGAGCTGCCAGCATTCAGCCGTTTCGACTGCATCACACGGGCGGAAGACGAGCAAATTCGGAATAGCGCGCAAGCTTGCCACATGCTCCACGGGTTGGTGTGTCGGGCCATCTTCGCCAAGGCCGATACTGTCATGCGTCATCACAAAGATTGAGCGCACACCCATCAGCGCGGCGAGGCGGATGCTCGGGCGGCAATAATCGGTAAAGACGAGGAATGTGCCGCCATAAGGGATGATGCCGCCATGCAGGGCCATGCCGTTCATCGCTGCGGCCATGCCATGCTCGCGGATGCCGTAATAGACATAGCGCCCTTCGCGGTTTTCAGCCGTGAACGGAGCGGTTGCGCCGGTTTTGGTATTGTTCGAGCCGGTGAGGTCTGCCGAGCCGCCAACTGTGTAGGGGAGTGTGTCATTGATGACGCCAAGTGCCATTTCGGAGGCTTTGCGGGTGGCGACTTTTTTCGGCTCTGCGGCAAGTTCGGCTTTGTAGGTTTCGATTGCCGGGGCAAGGGCGGAGAGGTCTGTTGCCATTGCAGCATCGAAGGCGGCTTTGTTTGAGGATGCGGCGTGACGGGCTTCCCACTGCGTGCGGGCAGCGCTGCCTTGTGCCCCTGCTTCGCGCCATGCCGACATGATGTCAGCAGGGATGTCGAACGGGGCGTGCGGCCAGTTTAGCGCGGCGCGTGTGCCAGCGATTTCGTCCTCGCCAAGCGCTGCGCCGTGGACAGCGGATGTGCCTTGCTTGGTTGGTGCGCCCTTGCCGATAATGGTTTTGCAGGCGATCAGGCTTGGCTTGCCGGTTTTTTGCGCCGCCGCGATAGCTGCTTCCACGGCGGCAAAGTCATGTCCGTCAACGCGAACCGTTTCCCAGCCCGATGCCTCAAAGCGCTTGAGTTGATCGGTGGAGTCAGAGAGCGACACCGCCCCATCAATCGTAACGTCATTATCGTCCCAGAGCACGATCAGTTTTCCGAGCTGCAAATGCCCGGCCATGCCGATGGCTTCTTGCGAGATGCCTTCCATGAGGCAGCCATCGCCCGCAATGACATAGGTGTAGTGGTCAACAAGGTCTTTGCCATAAGTTGCGCCAAGATGAGTTTCTGCCATGGCGAACCCGACCGCATTTGCGATGCCTTGGCCGAGCGGGCCTGTTGTCGTCTCAACGCCGGGGGCATGGCCATATTCGGGGTGACCAGCCGTTTTATAGCCGAGTTGACGGAAATTTTTGATCTGCTCGATGTCCATGCCGGGATAGCCGGTCAGATGGGTGAGGGCATAAATCAGCATCGAGCCATGCCCAGCAGACAGGATAAACCGGTCCCGATCAGCCCAATCTGGCGCGCTGGCATCATATTTCAGGAATTTCGTGAAAAGTACGGTGGCGACATCGGCCATGCCCATTGGCATTCCGGGGTGGCCTGATTTTGCTGCTTGTACCGCGTCCATGCTGAGCGCACGGATCGCATTTGCCATGTCTTGCTGAGTGACCGCCATCAACCGAATCCCTTTGCTTTGCTGTTTGGAATGGCATGGACAAGCCTGAGGCATACGTCAAGCGCTTGGCAGAAGACACTACAGGCTGATATGAAGAACCTATGACATATTTGGACGATGCCATACGCGCACTTGATAAGGCGCTTTCACGACTTGAGGAAAACCTCGATATGGTGATCGATCAGGCGGGCGATCCGGCACTTGCGCGCAAGGAAGTCGATGCGCTGTTGGCTGATCGCGCGCGTCTAGCGGGTGAGTTGGATTCCTCGCTGGCACGCGAAACCGAGTTGCAAGTGCTTGCCGATGAAGCCTCCGTCGCGCTCGGATCGGCGATTGCAGAAGTGCGTGCAGCCTTGGAAAAACAGGGGAATATGACCGATGGCTAAGCAAGAGATTGAGATAAATAAGAAACGCTATTCGATTGCCTGTGCCCCTGGACATGAAGAACGTGTTGCGCGGCTTGGCCAGAAACTTGATCGGCGGGTGCGTACCATCGCAGACACGGTGGGGGATATAGGGGATACGCGCTTGTTTTTGATTGCTGCGCTGGCTCTGCTTGATGATGCGGATGTTCCTGAAGGTGCCATGCTTGCCGAAATAGAAGACAAGGCAGCTAGCGCGCTACAAGACGCGGCGACGCGTATCGAGGCGCTTGCGAGTAAGCTGGAAGGTGGACGGGCGAACACCTGATTCGGGTTTGCCAAATGCCTGACCTTAAAGATTCAAGGGCAATGAGATGAGAGACGACAGCATACCGCAACCTTTTTTGGTGGCGTTCCCAATGGAGGGGAGCGAGCCTCGCATCATGCTCGACCCGCAATATTTTTCCGGTCTTGATGAGGTGGGCTTGTTTTTGTCGGATTTGGCGAAAATGTATGCGCGGGCCTTTGTGCAATCAGGACGCGCGCGCGATATGCAAGATGCGCTTGAGCAAGTGCAGGAAATTTTCAATGCGGACATTAGCGAGCCATTGCTTGAAGATGGCGGCGTTTAGCTAGCAGATCGCAACCAGCCCTTATAGGAGACGATGTGGCCTGCAATTGGCAGGCTAATCTTTACGTCGAAACAGGCGCGCCCCTCTTCATCGACATATTCGCGTGTCTCGCTTTTCGGCAGAATAAACTTCGGCAGCGGGATCCCCAGACAGCGCCCGCCCGCCAGCGGATAGTTTAGCGCGCCGTCCTTTTGCGATAGCGCGATGGCGAATTTCAATAAGCCAAAACGCTCCGTTATCCGACCGGTTCCTGATTGCCGGGCTTTTGAGAGATAAGACCTGAATGTTTTATCGCCGAATGTCCGCGTCCAGGTCTCGCCCTTTGCTGTGCGTGTCATTAAGACCTCGACACGCGTTTTATCCGCTGGCGGAGGAAAGCCGGCGATAAAGGCCGCGATGCGCGACAGGACGCCTTTGCCGCGTATGACGGATGCATCGCCAATCCATCGGCGGTCGCTCAGTACGGTGTGCAAATCTTGCAAAGGCGCTGGCAGCGCATCAAAAGAAGTGCCAAGCGCATCGGCAAAGAGCGGTAGAATTTGGCGCTGTGCGACATGGGTTTTAATGTTCAAGGCTGACAGCGCTGTTTCTGCGTCGGCTTTTGAAAATGCACCGAGGGCCGGGCGCGCGCCGGAGGGGACTGTACCGGCAAGAAGTTTTGCGCAGAGAATTTGCGCAGGTATGGCGGGGATGAAGGGGCCATCGCCGCCCTCTGCGATCAGTGTCCAGCGCGGGGAGATTCGCTCGCCTGTCTTTGTTGTCCCGGTAACTTCGACACACATTCCGCCGCGATCAGAGCCAAACGGTTCAAGCCGGTCTGCGATCCATTTGAGGAGGGGGCTAAGCGCGGCAATACTGCCGAGCCAGCCCCAGCGAACGGGCAGAGACAAAACCGTTAGCCCGCCATGCATCAGCTTTAGATCAAGCCCCGCACGGAAGGTGACGCTGCGCGCTTTGAAATAATCCGGGAAGAGGGTGAGGTCCGGCGCGCCGATAAAACTTGCCCAGCGGTTCTTTATTGGTGGGGTATCTGGCACATCCAATTGCACTTTTGTACGCGCGCCCCAAGCTTTCACGGTTTGCCATTTGCCAGCCTTCCAAATCTGCATCGGCCTGCCAGCTTGCCCGGCAATGGCGCGGATAACCGACACGCCGCGCGGGGCCTTATTGCCGGGCAGGATTGCGCTGTCTATCGCGTGGATGTCGCGCATATC
>CAZXTI010000063.1:0-7940 GCA_964643565.1 uncultured Hyphomonas sp.
GTCAATGTTGCCTCGACCGCCGGGTTTGTGGCTGCGCCTCAATTAGCTGTATATGCAGCCAGCAAATTCGCGGTTCGCGGCTTTACCGAAGCGCTGGATGTGGAACTCTCCCCTATCGGCATCAAAGTGACGAGCCTTGCGCCTTGGTTTGTGGACACACCCATTCTGGATATGGGTCAAACGGCCAATGCAAACCATAAGATGAGCGATGGCCTGCAAGAAAGCGGCACGGTGATTTACCCGGTCAGCCTCGCTGCGGAGGCGGCGTGGGAAGCAGCCCATGGAAACAAGCAACACTACGGCGCTGGCAAGCTCGCCAATCAAACGCGCTTTATCGCACGCTACTTTCCCGGCCTTATGCGCAAGCGACTAAAGAAGGCCACGCCGGAGCGATAAGTGTTCGCTCAATTATAATTTCAGTAGAGGGATGTCAGGCCTTAAGGCGCTGGCGCATGACTACGTTGCACAACATTAAGCTTTTTAACCCCGGCCCCGGTAGACGCTGTCCGTATCGCCTTCAACTGTTCGCTTGACGTGTATGTTACATACCCGTCCTGTCTTGCCTCAGCATTGGCCCGCGCCGCACGTTCGCGCGAAGCGATAATCTGGCGACGCGTTGCTAGAATTTCGCGCTTGCGTTCAACTGCGCCTCTGATTTTTGTCCACTCAGCACCACGCGGGAAGCGATAGAAAATATGTGCGCCAATCTTGGTCGTCCGCATCAGTCCAGCATTCCAGATCGGATCCACATAGTTGGCATGGTAATGCGTCGCTTCTTGTGTCCGTGGCTCATGGAGGCCTAAGAGAATATGCGTCGCAATGGCCTCCGCCTTCTTCCAGCCTTCAGCGCCTGGCTTACGGCGCAGCGCGCCATCGCATGTGAAGGTGAACTGGCATCCTGTCGTGCGTGTTGCACCCTGGAAAACCACCTCGCAAACCGAATTGGGATAGCGGTGATCAGCAACGCGGTTCATGATAACTTCCGCAACCGCCAGCTTGCCTGCTGTCTTCTCATAACCGGCTTCGTAATAAACCGCTTGCGAGAGACACTTGTGCTGCGCGGAGAGCCCTTCGGATTCATTGAATGATACCAAGCGGTCTTTCATCGTGCTGTCTATGGCGGCCACATCACGCTCATATGCCGCACTACGCAATAAGGCCGCAGCCGGCTCGCGCTCGATAGAATATTCCACAGTGCGCAACCAAGAATGTTCAAGAATGTCGGAAACCGCGCGTGTTTCTGCCAGAGCTTCCAGCGTGGTGTCGTTAGACGTGATTGCAATCGCGCCGAGGCGGACATCAGCAACGGTGCGGCTTTGCTGATAGCTGTCGGCGATATGCGGCAAGCCATAAACAGCGACAAGTGCGCATGCGGTTGTCGCAATTGTACGCCGCGCCATGATCAACCGTTCTGCCGGGCTTTGTTTAAGCCACCAAAGCTCTGATTTCAGCCGCGCGGCAGCCACAAATGCAACGACTTGCTGACATGCCCTCTGTAAGCGCTGCATTATATTTTGCATTGCGTTGTCCCACACCATTTTCATACCCAGCTTTCTCATTACGTATTCTCGCCCTTTACGTATGTTCGAGAAGCAAGGTTTATACCGCGCTGTTTCGCGGTGTTGAATTTATTAATGATGGGTTAATATGCGCAGCGGCGGCGATCAACCAAAAACAGGCTCGCAGCAGATGACAGATTGTTGATGTGCGTCTTAGTAAATGCGCCAAATTCGACCAAAACAGGCCAAATTTTGCCATTTATGAGCCATTTTCGCTGATTTCTACACAGCCGCGATGACGAATTGTTGCGACAATTTCACACTTTTTTCGCGTGTGCCGCCTCACAATAAAGGAATCAATTACCCGCTTTTCAAAGCCGCATGCGCTGCGGCCAGACGTGCAACAGGGACGCGGTAAGGCGAACATGAGATATAATCGAGGTTAATCTCATGGCAAAAAATCACCGATGCCGGGTCCCCGCCATGCTCACCGCAAATGCCGACTTTGATATCGGGACGGGTTTTCTTCCCGCGCTGGGCGGCAATTTGAATCAGCTCGCCAACCCCGTCGCGATCAATGGTGATAAATGGGTCTTTCTCGTAGATGCCCTTTTCCGTATAGACCTCAAGGAAGCGGCCTGCATCATCGCGCGAAATACCGAGCGCTGTTTGGGTCAGGTCATTTGTTCCAAACGAGAAGAACTCTGCTGACTGGGCAATGTCTCCGGCCCGAAGCGCGGCGCGTGGCAACTCAATCATCGTGCCAACCATATAGTCGACGCGTATATCATTTTCAGCGAACACAGCCTCAGCGGTTTGTCTGACAAGCTTTTCAAGGATGGCCAACTCCGCATGGGTCGCGACAAGCGGGATCATAACTTCAGGGGTTGGCGCTTTGCCCTCTTCTTTGGCAACTGCAACGGCCGCCTCAAAGATGGCGCGCGCCTGCATCTCATAGATTTCCGGGTAGGTAATCCCAAGCCGGCACCCGCGATGGCCAAGCATTGGATTACTTTCGGCCAACTCTGCTGCGCGGCGCTTGAGTACCTCAACGCTTACGCCAGCCGACTTAGACACATCAGCAATATCGCTATCTGTATGCGGAAGGAACTCATGCAGAGGCGGATCAAGCAAGCGGATCGTGCAAGGCAACTGGCCCATGATCTTGAAGATCTCGGTAAAGTCAGACCGTTGCATTGGCAACAGCTTACCCAGCGCGGCGCGGCGTCCGTCCTCGGCTTCGCTCAAAATCATTGCGCGCACTTCGGTGATCCGGTCCGCATCAAAGAACATGTGCTCAGTGCGACAGAGGCCTATGCCTTCGGCGCCAAAATTCTTAGCAATTTCAACATCCACCGGCGTATCCGCATTGGTGCGCACACTTAAGCGGCGCGCGTCATCGGCCCAGCGCATGAGCTGTCCGAAATCGCCGGAGAGGTCGGGCTTGGTCATTTTGACAGCACCCAGCAACACTTCGCCAGCCGCGCCGTCTACCGTGATCACATCGCCTGCTTTTATCGCGCGGCCCGCAAACCGGAACTCGCCTGCCTCAGCATCGATCACCAAGCCGCCAGCGCCGCAAACGCAAGGACGCCCCATGCCGCGCGCAACCACAGCCGCATGCGAGGTCATCCCGCCACGCGCCGTTACAATCGCGCGGGCCGCATGCATGCCGTGAATATCCTCCGGGCTTGTCTCTACACGGACGAGAATAACATCCTCGCCTGCGCCCGCCAGCTTTGCTGCTTCGTCAGAATCGAACACGACTTTTCCGACCGCCGCGCCGGGGCTTGCCGGAAGGCCGCGCACAATGACATCGCGCACAGCATCAGGCGCAATGGTTGGGTGCAAAAGCTGATCAAGCTGCGATGGCTCAAGGCGCAACACTGCTTCGTTTTCGGTGAGCACACCTTCGCGCGCCATATCGACAGCGATTTTTAGCGCAGCAGCGGCTGTGCGTTTTCCGGTGCGCGTCTGCAACATATAGAGACGCCCGTCTTCAACGGTGAACTCCAAATCCTGCATGTCGCGGTAATGCGCTTCCAGCTTTTCAGCCACAGCGATCAGTTCGCCGTAAACGGCAGGCATTGCCTCTTCGAGCGGCGCGTCCTTTGAACCAAGCTCATCGGCCCGGTGGCGAGAGATTGGCGCAGGCGTGCGGATACCAGCCACCACGTCTTCGCCCTGCGCATTGATCAGATACTCACCATAAAACGCTTTGTCGCCCGTCGATGGATCGCGCGTAAATGCAACGCCGGTTGCCGAGGTTTCGCCAAGGTTGCCGAACACCATTGATTGCACAGTGACAGCCGTTCCCCATTCCTGGGGAATGTCATTCAATTTGCGGTACAGAATGGCCCGGTCATTCATCCATGAGCCGAAAACAGCGCCAATTGCGCCCCAGAGCTGCTCTTTTGGATCTTCCGGGAAGGGTTTGCCAAGCTCGTTCAGGACCGCGTTCTTATACTGGACAATGATCGCTTTCCAGTCATCTGCGGTCATATCGGTGTCGTAGTTATACTCTTCTGCCTCTTTGTAATCGTCGAGGAGGTATTCAAACATGTCATGCGATGTGCCGAGCACGACATTGGAATACATCTGGATGAAGCGGCGATAGCTATCATAGGCGAAGCGCTCGCCAGCTTTGGTGGCAAGCCCTTTGGCTGTCTCATCGTTCAGGCCGAGATTGAGCACTGTGTCCATCATGCCGGGCATAGAGGCACGCGCGCCGGAACGGACGGAAACAAGCAGCGGATTTTCCGGGTCGCCAAATGTCTTGCCGGAGGTTGCTTCTAGCTGGACCAAGGCCGCTTCGACCTGTCCGGCGAGCGCGGGCGGATAGTCCTGCTCCAGCTCATAATAGGCTGTGCAAAGCGCAGTTGAAATCGTGAAACCCGGCGGCACAGGCAGGCCGAGCTTGGCCATCTCAGCAAGGTTTGCACCCTTTCCGCCCAGCAGGTTCTTCATTGAAGCATCGCCGTCAGCAACACCTCCGCCGAAGGAATACACCCACTTTTCCTGTCCTGATGTGTCAGTTAGTTGTCCCATTTTGTCACCCCTTGGCCTCGATATGCGAAAAGTCTGCCACTTGATGGAGGGCATCTCGCATCGTGGATAATATTCGCAATCTGTTTTCGCGCAATGCGGCATCGTCTGCGTTCACCGTGACCGTGTCAAAGAACACATCCACAGGTTCACGCAAGGGGGCGAGCGACGCCATCGCACCTTCAAAATCTTCATTTGCGAGCGCTTTGTCTGCCGCGCCGCGCGCCTTGGTCAGCGCATTATAGAGCGCCGTTTCGGCAGGCTCTTTGAGCTTGTCTGCATCGGCCTCGCCTGAATAGGTCTCGCCGGTTTTCTTCGTCTCG
The DNA here is from genome assembly GCA_964643565.1 of uncultured Hyphomonas sp. Lineage (GTDB taxonomy): Bacteria > Pseudomonadota > Alphaproteobacteria > Caulobacterales > Hyphomonadaceae > CALLCD01. The sequence continues at coordinate 4,868 of CAZXTI010000063.1, forward strand.
GCTTTGAGGATATTTGTTGCGCGCTTGTAGCCTGCGAGCAGATTTGCGCCGTCTTCGCTGTCGAGGAAGTTGCCGAGGGCGGAGACGCGCTTTGTGATGAGGACGAGATCATCCTCGCCGAGGGCAAACACAGCGTCGATGAGATCATGGCGCTCGCCCTTGTCTCGGAGATATTGCTTTAGGCGGTCGGCGAAGAAGTCACGCAAGCTGATAACAACGGATATTTGGTAAAATTGATCTTCTAGAGACTGATTGACATTTGCACCCGCCCACCAAGGAGAATCATCAGGCTCCACACCATCAGTATTGATAGTCAACTCCGCTTTGCGAATGCCTATAAGACCATCTGCCCATTCGGACATGAGGTGTAGAACCGAAGCTAACGGTAAACGAACCCCATTCTCCAGAATGATCCGGACGACACCGAGCGCAGCGCGTCTGAGTGCGAACGGGTCTTTGCTGCCGGTTGGTTTTTCGTCGATGGCCCAGAAGCCGACCAGCGTGTCTAGCTTGTCGGCGAGGGCGACGGCGATTGAGACAGGCGCGGTTGGCACCGGATTGGATGGGCCCTGGGGCTGGTAATGGTCGCGGATGGCGTCGGCCACGCTCGCGTCTTCGCCCGCTTCCAGCGCATAATAGCGCCCCATCACACCTTGCAGGTCGGCGAATTCATTGACCATTTCAGAGACGAGGTCGGCCTTGGCGAGGCGGGCGGCGCGTTCGGCTAAAACAGGGTCAGCGCCCACTTTCGGGGCGAGTTCGCGCGCCAGCGCCGCCACCCGCTCAACCTTATCAGCAACCGAGCCCAACTCTTTCTTGAAATCGATTTTGGCAAGCTTGGGCAACATGGCCTCTAGCCCGGTCTTTTGATCATTCCCCCAAAAGAAGCGCGCATCATCTAGCCGGGCTGAGAGCACTTTGGCATTGCCCGCCGCAATCTTCGCGCCGCCATCGGCCGCTTCAATATTGGCCACGGTGACAAAGTTCGCGGCCAGCTTGCCCGTTTTCGGGTCACGCACGGCGAAGTATTTCTGGTGGGACCTCATGGAGAGCTTCACCACTTCGGGCGGTAGATCGAGAAAGGCCGGGTCCATTTTGCCTAGAACAGGCACAGGCCATTCGGCCAGTCCGGTGACTTCTTGTAGAAGCCCTTCATCATCGACAAGCTCAAGCCCTGCCTTGGCGCAGGCTTTGGCAGCGCCCTCAGCGATAATCGCCCGCCGATCATCGCGCGCGAGCTTCACATGGCCTGCGCCTTCAAGCTGGCTTTTATAATCCGCAAGGCCTGTCACTTTATAGGGGCCGCGTCCATGCACCCGGTGGCCCTCTGTCTCATTGCCGCTGGCCAGCCCATCAACCTCGAACGGAACCACTTCGCCATCCAGCACACATAGGATGCGTTGCAGCGGGCGTACCCAGCGCAAATCGCCCGTGCCCCAGCGCATGGATTTTGGCCAATGGAAGCCGCGAATGATGGCAGGAACAGCCTCAGCGATAATGTCAGAGGATGCGCGCCCCGGCTTTTCGATCACCGCGATATAGAAGTCACCCTTCTTCGGATCAGAGCGCACCTCGGCCTCGGAAATATCAGACAGGCCCGCCCCGCGCATAAAACCTGCAACCGCCTGCTCCGGCGCGCCAACCTTCGGGCCTTTGCGTTCGTCATGTACTGTCGGCGACATCTCCGGTAGGCCGTCAACAACCACTGTCAGGCGTCGCGGCCCTGAAAAAGTCTGTAACTCAGAGAAACCAAGCCCTGCCGTATTCAACGCATCACCCAGCGCTTTGCCAAGGTCGGCCTCGGCCTTTGCCTGCATCCGCGCAGGGATTTCCTCTGAAAACAGTTCCAGTAAAAGGTGTGGCATGAAACAGGCCTCTGCGTCTTGTTATATAGGGCAATAGCCCGCTGGCGCGTCAGGTCAAGGCATGGCGCTGGTTTCCGGCAAATTTGCATCACCTCGCCCGAGATTCTTGCTTATGGCAAGGGAAACATTCTCATCAAAGCGGCCACCCCACGAAGCTGTTATCGCGATGTTATGGGTTGTTTTCATTGTGAAAAAATACCGAAACCGCCTTTATGAACCGAATATGAGCAAGCTGTTAGTGAAAGGTTGCTCACACCGCCCCATATTAGGTTTATGTTTAATCGCATGACGACAAAAAGAATTGCCGCCGTTGCATTGGCCGCGTCGGCAATTATCGCCCAAGCCCCAGCTTCAGCTGAGGTGGTCAAACACGATCGCGGCTTCACCTCGAAGCTCATTGTTTCGAGCAAAGGAAAAGCGTTCAAAGCCAAGAAGACCAGCAAATTCGCTGGCCATAAAGGACTGCACCTGGACCGAAGGGTTCCGATCAAAGCCAAGATCGTCAAGGCCGGATTTGGTTACTCGCCTCTCTATGTGGCGAAGCTGAAAAGGCAGGCACTCGGCGTCTGTTCAGCCCGGTTGCGCCGCGAAGCCTATAGCTTTGGCTATAAAGGCGCGAAGCTGACGAATGCAAATGTTAAGCACGTCGGTAAGGACAAGTTCGTGGTTTATGGCGGTGCCAAGCTTTATGATGGCTATTCTTTCGGCCACGAAGAGTACAAGTGTACCGTTGCCCATGGCAAAGTGATCAACGCTTACAAGCCGAGAAAACTGAAATACTAGGTTTTGAATGATCAAGGAATAAGGCCCCGCATGTCGCAAGATGTGCGGGGTTCTTGCTTGTCCTTATATCCGCTCTAGCTCCGTCACCGTCCGCGCGCTTGTTTCGCCGTCGCCTGTGTTGAGCGTTGAGGCTGGCTCAAAGAGCATGATCTTGCATTCATCACCTTCCGAGCTTGGCAGATGTTCCACGCCTGCGGGCACGATAATGAACTGGCCTTGGGTGATGCGCTCGGTCCGGTCGCGGAATTTCATGATGAGAACGCCTTCCACGACGAAGAACAGCTCATCTTCCTTTTCGTGAGAGTGCCACTCAAACGCGCCTTGAAGCCGGGCAAGCTTGACGTGCATGCCGTTGACCTCGCCCACGATTTTGGGCTGCCAAGGCTCGGAGAAGAGGGAGAATTTTTGCGCGAGGTCGATGGGGT
>CAZXTI010000064.1:0-7924 GCA_964643565.1 uncultured Hyphomonas sp.
ATGCGCTATGTCGTGGAGCCCAATCTGAAAGAAGGCAAAGGCGGCCTGCGCGACCTGCAAACGCTTTATTGGATCATCAAGCATAGTCATGGCGGCGACACGCTAGAGACCGTAATGAAGGCTGGCGGGTTAACCGCGCATGAGCACCGGATGTATTTGCGGGATGCACGGTTTTTCTGGACGGTGCGATGCCATTTGCACTTCATGACTGGACGCCCTGAAGAACGGATCAGTTTTGATTTGCAACCGGAACTGGCTACACGCATGGGCTTTCAGGATCGCGGTGGCCAGCTCGGCGTTGAGCGATTTATGAAACGCTATTTTTTAGCGGCAAAAAATGTCGGTGGCTTGTCGCGCATATTATCTGCCAAGCTGGAAGCAGAGCAAAAGAAACGCCCGCGCGGACTGCGGCGCTTTTTACCGCGCACTGCGCCTAAACCGATCGATGACACGGGCTTTACGCGCGACACGGGCCGTCTTTCGATTAGCGACCCTGATCTATTCAATGAAAAGCCGCTTGCCCTGCTGAAGATGTTCACATTGGCCGCGCAAGAGGAAATGGATATTCACCCAGATGCGATGGCGGCCGCCTCGCGCGCAGTAAAAGCGCTAAAACCGGATATGCGCGAAAACAATGTCGCCCGCGCCCTCTTCCTGTCTTGCCTGCTGGATTCTGAACACCCAGCTCGAACACTACGCCTGATGAATGAAGCCGGTGTGCTTGGCCGTTTCTTGCCTGAATTTGGCGGCATTGTCGCACAGACACAGTTCAACATGTACCATCACTACACGGTTGATGAGCACACATTGAAAGCTGTCGAGGTCATGTCCGATATTGAACATGGCCGCTCCGAGCGTTTTCCACATGCAACGAAATTATTCCAAAGCGTCACAAAACGGCGCGCGCTTTATCTGGCGATGTTGTTGCACGACACCGGAAAAGGACATGGCGACCAGCAGGTCGAGGGTGCGCGCACAGCACGCGCGGCCTGTACCCGCCTCGGCTTAGACGAGCAAGAAACCGGTCTGGTCGCTTGGCTGGTCGGCAATCATCTGGAAATGAGTGAAACAGCACAAAAGCGGGACATTTCTGACCCCAAGACAATCGCGGACTTTACCAAGCTGGTTGGCTCGCTGGACCGTCTGCGCTTGCTGCATATTCTAACCGTGGCCGACATCAGCGCCGTGGGACCAAAGGTCTGGAATGGCTGGAAAGGGCAATTGCTCACTGAATTGCATCACAATACTGCCGCTGCCTTGCGTGGTGGACGCACAGATGAAAGCGGGGTCACAGCAGAGCTGACCCAGCGCGCAGATAAACGGCGAGCTGAATTGCTGGAACAGGCCGGGATACTGCCGCCGGTTATGATGCAAATGGAGCCAGCTTACTGGATTGGGTTTGATCTGGATGCGCTGGGCCAGCATGCCGACATATTGTCCAAACCGGACGCGGACGTTGTCTCTCTGGAACTGCGAGAAGACGAAAGCGCGGTCACACTGCTCGTTGCAGGCCAAGACAGAATTGGCCTGTTCGCAGAGCTGGCAGGGACATTGGCGAGCTTTGGTGCCAATATTATCTCTGCGCAGATTTTCACCAGCAATGATGGCCGTATTTTGGATGTCTTCACACTCCAGAACCGAACAGGTGGATCATATGCCGATGGTGACACGCGAAGTCTGGATCGCTTGCGCCAAGCGCTGGTCAGCGTCCTGAAAGACGAGGCCTCGCCGGACCCCATCATTGCTTCCGAGCATCAAACCCGGCAAGCCGCTTTCCTTGTCCAGCCCTCGGTGCAAATTGATGCGCAGGCCTCTACGCGCTTTACAGTGATCGACGTTACCGCCCGTGACCGTGCCGGACTACTTTACGAAATCGCCCAAGTGCTCGCAGAACATAAGCTGTCCGTTCACTCCGCCCATGTTGGCTCCTATGGCGAACGGGTGTTTGATGCGTTTTATGTGCAAACCGAGGATGGCGCAAAACTGACCGATGATGCCGCAAAAAAACAGCTTCGTGATCAACTTCTTGCCGTATTGGCGCGCGATGAACTTGACGGACCGAAGACACCAGCGCATCGATTAGCACGTGCGCGCCCGGCGGATAGTTTTTAGAGCGGTATTTATCGAATGAGCCTTGCCCGTAATACGCTTGTCCAAGCTAGCCTGACGCTCACCAGCCGTGTGCTCGGATTTGCCAGAGATGTTGTGCTCGCAGCCCGCATCGGGGCGGGACCGATTGGGGATGCCTGGGCCACGGCGCTGATGTTTCCAAACCTGTTTCGGCGGATATTTGCCGAAGGCGCGTTTGCGCAGGCCTTTGTCCCCTCCTATAGCCGGACACTGGAAGAACATGGCGCAGAAGCCGCGCGCCTTGTGGCAGAAGAGGCGATGCGCGTTTTGTTCGCCGCGACGGCTGCTTTAACTTTGCTCGCACAATTTGCCATGCCCTGGATCATGTTGGTCATTCATGGCGGGCAAGCCGGGGACACTGAAAACTTTTCGCTGGCGATCTTATTGACGCGGATCACCATGCCCTATCTGACCTGCATGTCATTGGCCGCGCTTTATTCAGGTGTATTGAACTCGGCCGGACGGTTTATTCTGTCCGCCGGCGCGCCAACGATCATGAATATCTGCCTGATCCTTTCTGGTTTTGTTAGCTACGCCCCGGCAACCGTGGCGAAAGCGGCGGCTGTCGCGGTGTTTATCGCAGGCATCTTGCAGGCGCTTGCGCTTTATTGGGGGGTACGCCGCCAAAACCTGCGCCTGTCCCTGCTCGGCTGGCCGCGCATGACGCCGCGCGTGAAGCATATTCTCATGCTGGCTATTCCGGGCACGATTGCCGCTTCCGGTACGCAAATCAATATTCTGGTCAGCCAGCTCCTCGCCTCTTATGAGGTGAGTGCAAAGACGTGGCTTTATTATGCAGACCGACTCTATCAATTGCCGCTCGGACTTGTTGGGGTTGCCGTTGGTATCGCGATATTACCTCAGCTCTCAAAAGCGGCCCGGCGTGAGGATGGCCCTGATGGGCAACGCATGATGGATGAAGGGGTCGGTCTGGCCATGACCCTCACCTTGCCAGCAGCAGCGGCGCTTTTCCTTGCACCTGCCTTTTTCATCGAAGGCATCTTCACACGCGGCGCGTTCACAACTGAGGACGCCACGCAAGCCGGTCTGGCGCTCGTTCATTATGCGTGGGGGGTTCCAGCCTTTGTTTTAATCAAGGTGCTCGCGCCCGGCTTCTTTGCCCGCGAAGATACCAAGACACCGATGCGGATTGCGCTTATTTCCGTTGCGATCAATACAGTGCTCGGCGCGGGGCTGTTCTTTTGGTTCTCCTCGCGCGGGGGGCCTGGTTTTCCAGGTCTTGCAATTGCGACAAGTATTGCCGCTTGGGCAAATGCTTTGCTGCTTGGGTTCGGACTGGCGAAACGGGGCTGGTATCGGCCAGGCCCAGTGCTTGTCAGCCGGTTGGTTCGCGCAGGCTTTGCCAGCGCAGCCATGTGCTGCGCGCTCTGGTTCTCGCTTCAGCATGTGGAGCTGATCCGCGCGCATATTTATGACAGCAAGCTGGTTGCGACCCTGATTGTGATTTTTTCCGGCATGCTGGTTTATGCCATCGCGGCGCTGCTTTTCGGCGCCGTTCGTCCGCGTGAAGTCATGCGAGCAATGAAGCGAGGCACCTAATGAAAGACTTGCACCGCGCGCCAAATGCCCTAAACCGCTTGGCATGACTGATACAAGCCCCGCCTATTCCGGCCCCGAACGTGTTTTTTCCGGTGTGCAGCCAACCGGCGCATTGCATCTTGGCAATTATCTTGGCGCATTGAAGAAATTCGTCGCGCTGCAAGAGGACCATGAGTGCATTTATTGCGTGGTGGATCTGCATGCGATTACGGTCGCCCAAGACCCAAAGCAGCTCGCCCAACAGACACGCGAGATAGCAGCCGCCTTTCTAGCTTGCGGGCTTGATCCGGCAAAGTCGATCATCTTTGCACAATCTTCCGTTCTCGCTCATACCGAGCTGGCTTGGTACTTTAACTGCATCGCGCGCATGGGTTGGCTCGAACGCATGACCCAGTTCAAGGACAAAGCTGGCAAAGATGCCGAGCGCTCCTCGGTTGGCCTGTTTGATTATCCGGTTCTGCAAGCAGCCGATATTCTGGCCTATAAGGCGACACATGTGCCCGTCGGCGAGGACCAGAAACAACACCTTGAGCTAAGCCGCGACATTGCTGACAGGTTTAACCGCGACTTTGACGCGCCCGGCTTCTTCCCACTGCCAGAGCCGCTGATCAAAGGCCCCGGCGCGCGGATTATGAGCTTGAAGGACGGCACGAAGAAAATGTCGAAATCAGACCCATCTGACCTATCGCGTATCAATCTCATCGATGATGCTGACACGATGCTGAAGAAGTTCAAAAAAGCGAAAACCGACACGCTGGGCGATATGCCAAGTGAGGCTGCAGGCCTTGAGGGACGCCCGGAAGTCGCCAACCTCGTCGGCATCTATGCGGCTCTCGCTGGAACTGACACAGAGGTTGTCCTGCGCGAATTTGGCGGCAAAGGCTTTGGCACGTTCAAACCAGCGCTTGCCGATTTGGCGGTTGCTCACTTGTCCCCGATTACGACAAGCATGCGCGAATATCTTGCTGATCCGGGTGAAATTGACCGGATTTTGAAGGATGGCGGCGCGCGCGCCGATGCCATTGCTCGCCCAATCATGGACGAGGTGCGACAGATCATCGGCTTCTGGCGCGGCTAAAATCAGTCTAGCTGTGCTATGATGTTCTTATAGGAGCAAGCAATGTCGATCTCACGCATGATATGGAGTCTGTTCATTTTAATGTTGGTCGCCGCATGCTCAGCTTCAGAGCCAGCCAGCATAGATATTGAAGCAGCCCGTATTACAGAGCCTATTGCAGGGCGCACCGTATCGATTGGCGGGTTTGAGATCACCGCGGCAGGCGAGGATGCCAAACTTATTAGCGTCTCCAGCGAAGCGGCCAGACGTATTGAACTCCACACAATGCTGACCGAAGACGGCGTGGTCAAAATGCGCCGCTTGCCAGACGGGATAATCATTCCAGCAGGCGAAACAGTGACGCTTGGGAGCGGCGGGCCGCACCTGATGGTCTTCGGGCTTGGCGACGATCTAGTTGCCGGTGATACAATGACGCTGACGATTACATATGAACAAGGCGCACAAACACAAACGCGGTCTGTCACCTCCCTCATTCAAACCCTCGGCGATGAGGCGCGTAATAGCGAGAATTAAACCAGACGTTACGTAATTTCACGTCCCAAGCAAAGAAATGTCGAATTGACATCTTATTGCCAAAGTTCTGGGCTATGCGTTTTTGCGAATACTGATACATTGAACGAAGAACCGGGCCAGCCCCTTCGAGACGCACATGATCAATGACGAACATTCTAAGGCAACAAATTATGACGAGGCTTATGAAAAGCCGCGCGTTAATTTGTCCTATGCGAATGAAACCCACAAGATTGAGCAGAAGCAGAGGCGCTCCGTCCGGAATGGCATAAATGCTATTGTCAGCTTCATTCGTACGCGTTTCGTTTCAGCGATTAAGGTTGCAACGGCATCTTTCATAATCCTAGCTTATCCGGCGATGACTGTTCTGGGACATCAGATTGACGATACTGGCGTCGAGTTTAGCCAAGCGCGCCATTGGGCTGTTCCTGATATTGGCGTCGCAGCGATTTTGATCGCGAGAGAATTGGATGGGCCAGGCTGGGTCGCCGACAAGCATCCATGGCACCCACAATCCCGGCTGACCGCCCTTCCCGCATGGCAGCAAGGTTTGATAACGGGACTTTCTGATCATGGCCGCCTTATATTAGATGTTCTGGAACAGGGCCCAGATCAGGACTTGATTGCTGCTGTGCGACTGCTTGATATAAACCCAGCCCATAAAACCACAGATCGGCTTGCCGCCGCGAGCGAGGCATTTATTCGCTATGATGACCGTGTTGCAGGCGGCGTCGCAATCGCCCCGACCGGATCGGATGCACTGATTGCGCGCCTGACCTTTAGCGCTGACCAGGCTGGGCGCGAATATGCACAACTCGCCGCTATCTCAAATCCCGGTGATGGGTGGCTCGCAAGCGACGAGGCGATTGAATCTGTCTACCATGCCAAAGCAATCGCGCATGTCGCACTGGCCATGCTGGAAGCTGTTTCACAGGCCGAGAGCGACCTCCTTGCCGATCTGAAGGCTGAAGAAAAGATAGCTGACGTTTTGAGCAAATGGCAGTCCGCGGCGCACATGCGCCCGCTCTTTGTCGCCAATCAGGCAAGCCGGTCTATTTCTGGAACGAGCCATCCGGCGATGATGGCATTCCGCTTGGACCAAGCGCGCCTTGCAACACTGTCCCTTGCTGCACACCTTGAAACAATGGCCAATGAACGCGCTGAGGCCGCGCCCGATAGCCCGCCGCTAGCAGCCGCAATCATCCCAAGCGATGGGGGCTAAGCGCGCCAAATACCGGTGCCTGCGATCTTGATTACACATCGATTGCGCCCCATATAAATTGCGGCCAATCAAACCACTCCAAAAGGAGGCCTGTCTCTTATGTTTATTCAGACCGAACCGACCCCGAACCCGGATACCGTAAAATTCGTGCCGGGCGAAACTGTTGCAGGCGGTGCTGGTCCGTTTGACTATACAAGCGCTGAGGCTGCGGCCGCTAGCCCATTGGCGCGCGCTTTATTTGAGATCAACGGCGTAAAAGGCGTCTTCCTTGGCAGCGATTTTCTATCGATTTCCAAGGACAGTGACCTAGATTGGAAACATGTTCGCCCGATGGTGCTCGCAGCGATCATGGATCACTTCATGGCCGGTCTGCCGGTTATTGAGGGCGAGGTCAGCCAAGCTGCGCAAAAAGAAGACGAAACCGTTTATGAGGGCGAAGCTGCCGAAATTGTTGCCGAGATCAAGGAATTGATCGAGACGCGCGTGCGTCCGGCCGTTGCCCAAGATGGCGGCGATATTGTCTTTCACCGCTTCGAACCAGAGACCGGAATTGTCCATCTCTCCATGCGCGGCGCCTGTGCCGGATGCCCCTCCTCCTCCTTTACGTTGAAGCAAGGCATTGAAAACATGCTGCGCGCCTATGTACCGGAAGTCACAGCGGTCGAAGCTGCGCTTTAGACAGTCTATTTTGACAGACATTTACCGGCCCTGAGAACCGTATCGCGCTGACCTATTCTCAACCTCTGCCCATTGCACCCGGTCACGGCGCAATATAGAGCTTTCCGGGAGAGAACGCCCAAGGAGCCTGCTATGACCGATCCGATTTCCGATAATGCGCTGAACACGCTTTTTCGCCGCGCACGGTCGTTTAATGGCTGGAAGGACGCAGCAGTGCCGGAGCTTTTAATGCGCGCTGTCTATGATTTGACAAAATGGGGACCGACAGCGGCAAATGGCTGTCCTGCGCGTTTCATCTTTCTCGCCAAAGGTGCTGAGAGCAAGGACCGCCTGAAACCCTTTCTTGATGAAAGCAATATCGAGAAGACCATGACTGCACCATGGACGGTTATCTGCGCGCACGATCTCGATTTTCATGAAAAACTGCCCGAACTCTTTCCCCATGCACCAAGCGCGAAAGATTGGTTTGCCGATGCGGACGAGCGCGAGGTGAGCGCGTTTCGCAATGGCACGCTACAAAGCGCATATATGTTGATTGCAGCGCGCGCGCTCGGCCTTGATTGCGGGCCGATGTCTGGGTTCGACAATACCGGCGTAGACGGCGAATTCATGACGGGCGAGCGATCCCAGTGGCGTTCTAATTGGCTGTGTAATATTGGACATGGCGAACACACCAGCGTGTTAGACCGCCTCCCACGGCTCGACTTTGATGATGCCTGCGTCATTCTTTAGAAGCTTGCACCGCG
>CAZXTI010000065.1:0-7801 GCA_964643565.1 uncultured Hyphomonas sp.
TTAACGCATCTGATAATTTCAAAGAACAGCATATCAGCAAGGACGATGCGCGCATGCAGTCTAGCAAAATGAAAGTTATTGTGACCCGCAAACTGCCAGCCCCGGTAGAGTTGCGCATGAAAGAGCTGTTTGATGCAGAACTGAACGATGATGACCATATCTATTCAGCCGATGCGCTAGCCGCAGCTATGCAGCGTGCTGATGTTCTTGTCCCCACCGTGACAGATCAGATCGATGCCGCCCTCCTCGACCAAGCAGGCGATCAGCTCAAACTCATCGCACAATTTGGCGCAGGCACAGACAATATCGACGTTGAGGCCGCCGCGCGCAGAGGCATCATAGTGACCAATACGCCGGGCGTTCTAACAGATGACACCGCCGACATTAATATGGCGCTCATCCTCGCCGTGCCGCGCCGCCTTGTTGAAGGGCGCCGCGCAATGGAAGCTGGCGAGTTCAATGGCTGGCACCCAACATGGATGATGGGCCACCGCATTGCCGGCAAACGGCTTGGGATCATCGGCATGGGGCGTATTGGTCAGGCCGTCGCCAGACGCGCGCGGGCTTTCGGTCTTCAAATCCATTACCACAATCGCAACCGGGTTAGCCCGAAAATCGAAGCGCTTCTGGAAGCCACATATTGGGATAGTCTCGACCAGATGCTTGCCCAAATGGACATCATCTCAGTCAATTGTCCGCATACACCAGCGACATATCATTTGCTGAATGCACGCAGGCTCGACCTGATGAAGCCGTCTTCCTATGTGATCAATACAGCGCGCGGCGAAGTTATTGATGAGGCCGCGCTGGCCGATGCGTTGGAACAGGGAAAAATTGCCGGGGCCGGTCTCGACGTGTTCGAGCATGAGCCAAAGGTCAATGACAAGCTACGCCGCATGCCCAATACGCTCCTCCTGCCTCATATGGGGTCAGCGACAATTGAGGGGCGCATCGAAATGGGTGAAAAGGTCATCATCAATATCAAAACATTCGCCGACGGCCATTTGTCCCCTGATCGCGTTATTCCCGGCAACGCATAAAAAAGACCGCCCTCTCGCGGGGCGGCCTTCTTTAGCAAAATGTCCGCAAATCAGCGCCTAGAAGCTTGCGATTAGTTGCAAGCCTGCGCCCTGATCAGGTGCACCATCGGTGAACCCGACGGAGCCATAAATTGTCCACCGCAAATTGTCATTAAATCGCCCGGCGAGCGCGCCGAAAATTTCTTGGCTCTCATCGGCTGTATCAACCGTCTCTTCGCGGAAATCATAGGATCCAACCAATGCATAGCCACCCGGAAGATTATAGGATGCACCAACGCTCACATTGAATGTATTATTCAGATTTACGCCATCAGGATCACCCCGCCAGCGATAGCCCGTCGTCACGAAAGGCGTCAGCTGCCCAATCGGGTAAGCAACATCAATTGCGATACCGCCATCAACTTCGTTCGTTGTCAGCGCCGCATTGCTTGCAGTTGGCAGCTTTAAACGACCTTGCAACTGGACCAGAAAATCACCGGTAACACTTGCCGGAATATTATAGTTCACACCCAGTGTCAGATCACCGAAACCGTCATTGGTTTCCAGCTCTGATATGGCAGGCGCGTTAGGATCAATGACCACATCATCTGCTAGATCACCATCACCGACCACAACGCCGCCCGGAAGAACGCCGCCGGGGCCTTCAATCTGGACCCAGCTACCCGTGACCGAAAACCGAAAATCACCAACATCCACACGCGCAGACACAGGAACAGACAAAGTTGTCGTTTCGAGGATCTCCCCATCCGTGTTTACAGTCGTTGTTCCAAAATCACCCTCGCTATAGTCGAACCCGATCGTAAAGCTCGGCTTGAAGCTCAAGGCTTTTGATTTATCGGTTGTGCGGTCGGCCTTTTCTGCATCAGATTCTTGTGCAAATGCAGCAGGTGTCAGTGCGATTGAAATCAGGCCAGCCGCCAGTGTTTGCGAAAGTCGCATCATAATATCTCTTGCTATGTGTTTTTTTAAAGGATGTGGCTTTGTTATTTCGCCAGCTTAGCTGCCACGTGCCGGCCGGGCTGGACGCTCCACGCGCTCAACACGTTCGACGCGCTCAACGCGTTCCACACGCTCGACACGTTCCACACGCTCTGGGCGTTCGACGCGGGCATCACGCACATTTTGCTGCACTGTTTCTTTAGGTGCTTCTGCTTTCGTGCGCGCATCTTCGACAGCTTCTTTTACATCCGCGACAGCGCGCTCAACCTCAACATCAGCTTGTACAGGCGTTGCGGGCGGCGTTTGAGCAGACGCGGCCAGTCCGAGGATTGAAGCGCTTGCCAGCAAGAAAACTGTTTTTTTCATGGGAGGAGTTCCTTTTGTTTAGGTCCTCTTCTTTGGGGCCATGACACCCATCTCTCAAGACAAGCCTTTTCAACTCGGCATAACAAAATCGTCAGCTTCTGGTGAATACGGTTTGGGCAGGTAAAACAAATCTGGAAAACCATTTAAGATTTTCCAGATCCATTATTCTGAATGACAGCTGGCTTTACTTCCCGGCCAGCCTCAAGAAGCGGTCACGCATGTCCTTGTCCGTCTTAAACACGCCGGTAAACTGGGTCGTGATCGTCGAGACATTCGGGTGATGCACACCGCGCGTCGTCATGCACTGATGCACCGCATCAATCAAAACCGCAACACCAGCAGGCGCAAGGCTTTCCGTGATCGCATCGCAAATCTGCGCCGTCATGGTTTCTTGTGTTTGCAGACGCTTGGCAAAAATTTCGACCACACGCGCAAGCTTTGAAATGCCAACGACAGATTGGGTTGGCATATAAGCGACATAGGCCGTGCCCAGGAACGGGGCCATATGGTGCTCACAGTGACTTTCCACATCAATCTCGCGCAGCATGACGATGTCATCATACCCTTGCACGTCATCAAAGGTGCGGGACAAATAGGTCACCGGATCTTCGGTATATCCCTTGAACCATTCTTCATAAGCTTTGACCACGCGCTTTGGCGTATCAAGCAGGCCTTCGCGGGCCGGATCATCGCCTGCCCAAGCCAAAAGTGTGCGCACAGCATCTTCAGCTTGCTCACGCGTGGGACGCTCAACCGTATCGGCGCGCACTATTTCAGTGTTCTTATCTGTAATCGCATCCATGATGGAAAGCTTTCTGTACTGAGGGACGAGGGTCGAGCCGAGGCGCCAAGAATGAAGCTCGCTCCATCTGTTAGACTGCCCGGACTTAACGCCCGCCCGAGTTAATACCCTCAGGGCTGATCCACTTTATATAGGAAGCGAGCTGGCTCTGTCCAATTTTTTGAGTTAACAAATCCGTGGGTCTGGTCCAAAATAGCTTAAAACTACCGCATAGAGCCCCATCTGAGGCCGTCCCTGCATCCGGATCAAACAGGGCAGCCTGCTTGCATATGGGCCGCGCGGCAAAACCAGCTTGGTCTATACGCATCACTGAGCAGGCGTGTGGCGCGCATATAGGCTCCAAGCACGTTGATTTACATACGCCCGCCAAATCGGCATTTTTTTTCAAAATATTGCATATATACGCATTATTGTTTTAAATTATCAGCATTCAGAGGGTCGAATTCCCTTACATTTTTCGCCAGTTCCGGTAAGGTCCGCAAAAATTCTGGAGGACGCGCTTTGTCCAAGCTAAAACCCTTAAAACTTCATGTCCCTGAACCACAATGTCGGCCGGGTGATACGCCTGATTTTGACAATTTCGAGCTGCCCAAGGCTGGCTCCGTTCCCCGCCCGCCAATTGACGCGCGCGCCGAAGATATTCGTGACCTCGCCTACACGATCATTCGCGTCCTTAAACGCGACGGAGACGCAGTTGGCGAATGGGCTGATGTTCTGAGCGACGAAGAAGCGCTTGTCGGCCTCAAAAACATGATGACCGTGCGCGCCTATGATGCCCGCATGCAAATGGCACAGCGCCAAGGCAAGACAAGCTTCTATATGCAGTGTCTCGGCGAAGAAGCGATCGCAACCGCATTCCAGCAAGCGCTAAGAGAGGGAGACATGAATTTCCCGACCTATCGCCAACAAGGCCTGCTCATCGCCTCTGGCTACCCCATCCTCGACATGATGAACCAAGTCTACTCAAATGCGAAAGACCCGCTGCGCGGTCGCCAATTGCCAATCATGTATTCGGCCAAATCGCACGGCTTCTTCTCAATTTCGGGAAATCTGGCAACCCAGTTCATGCAAGCTGTTGGCTGGGCGATGGCCTCCGCCATCAAGGGTGACACCAAAGTCGCAACAGGCTGGATCGGCGATGGCTCAACAGCGGAATCAGACTTCCACTCCGCGATGGTCTTTGCTTCCACCTATAAGCCGCCCGCTGTGTTGAACATCGTCAACAATCAGTGGGCCATCTCAACCTTCCAGGGCATTGCACGCGGCGATGCGGCGACGTTTGCCGCACGCGGGCATGGCTTCGGCATCCCGTCCCTGCGCGTTGATGGCAATGATTATCTGGCCGTCTATGCCGTTGCCAAATGGGCCACCGAACGCGCCCGGCGCGGACTGGGTCCGACCCTGATCGAACACGTCACCTATCGCACAGGCGCCCACTCCACATCAGATGATCCTTCCGCCTACCGCCCGAAAAACGAATCTGAACAGTGGCCAATGGGTGACCCGATTGAACGCTTGAAAGATTATCTAATCAAGCGCGGCGCATGGAGCGAAGAACGCCACGCCCAGTCCGAAGCCGAGATCGAATCTGAAATTATCAGCCTACAAAAAGAGGCCGAGAAGAACGGAACGCTGCATGCAGGCGACGGCCCGTCACCGCGCGAAATGTTCGAGGATGTGTTCGCCGAAACACCGCCGCATCTGCGCAAACAAAGACAAGAAGCGGGGTACTAATCATGGCACGCATGACAATGATTGAAGCAGTGCGCAGCGCCCAACATGTTGCAATGGGCCGCGATGATAATGTCGTCGTCTTCGGCGAAGATGTCGGATATTTTGGCGGCGTGTTCCGCTGCACGGCTGGCTTGCAGGAAACCTATGGCAAGGAACGCTGCTTTGACAGCCCGATTAATGAAAGCGGCATCATTGGCGCAGCGATTGGCATGGCAGCCTATGGCCTGCGCCCTTGTGTCGAAATTCAGTTTGCGGACTATATGTTCCCCGGCTATGACCAACTATCCCAGGAAGCAGCGCGGATACGCTATCGCTCCAATGGTGACTTTACCGTTCCGATGACAGTGCGCATGCCAACCGGCGGCGGCATCTATGGCGGCCAAACGCACTCGCAAAGCCCTGAAGCCCTTTTTGCGCATGTCTGCGGATTGAAAACCGTTATCCCGTCAAACCCCTATGACGCCAAGGGACTTCTCGCCGCCTCTATCGAAGACGAAGACCCGGTCATCTTCTTAGAGCCAAAGCGCCTTTATAATGGCCCATTCGATGGCCACCATGATCGCCCGATTACGCCTTGGTCCAAGCATGAGCATGGTGAGGTTCCAGAAGAACATTACACTATCCCACTCGGCAAAGCCGCGATTGCCCGCCCCGGCAATGATGTCACCATTCTCGCCTATGGCACGATGGTTCACGTTGCGCTGACCGCCGTAGAAGAAAGCGGCGTCGACGGCGAAGTCATCGATTTGCGCACAATCTTACCGCTTGACCTTGAGACGATTGAAGCCTCCGTCAAGCGCACGGGCCGCTGTGTCGTTCTGCATGAAGCAACCAAAACATGTGGCTTTGGCGCAGAGCTGATGTCGCTGGTGCAGGAAACCTGCTTCTATCATCTGGAAGCACCCATCATTCGTGTGACCGGATGGGACACGCCCTACCCGCATGCGCAGGAATGGGACTATTTCCCCGGCCCGGCGCGCGTCGGTGCGGCCTTGAAAAAAGTGATGGAGGGTTAGACCATGGGCGAACATGTAATCAAACTGCCTGATGTTGGTGAAGGTGTCGCTGAGGCCGAACTCGTTGAATGGCTCGTCGAAGAAGGTCAGGAGGTGCGCGAGGATGATGTGCTCGCCGCTGTGATGACCGACAAGGCAACCGTGGAAATCCCTGCGCCTGTCGATGGCAAAGTGATCTGGAGAGGCGGGAAGATTGGCGAAATCCTCGCGGTTGGCTCCGCACTGGTCCGCCTCGAAGTTGAAGGCGAAGGCAATGCCAGCGAGGAAGACACCGCGCCGCCGCCCGCCAAAGCTGAACCTGCCAAAGCCGCGCCACCCAAAGCTGCTAAACCAAAGGCCGAAGCAAAAGCAAAACCGGCCGCGACCCCAACACCTGCTCAAACGCCAGCCCCCCGGCCCAGCAGCGGCGCACGTCCTGCCCCGCGCGCAGAAGGTGAAAAGCCAATCGCCTCTCCTGCCGTTCGCAAGCGCGCCATGGATAACGGCGTCGATTTGCGCTTTGTCAGCGGAACCGGCCCGGCTGGGCGCATCTCCCATGATGATCTGGATGCCTATTTCAATGCTGGAACAGGCGGCGGAGGGCGCTCAGCCCGCACCGCAAACACATCGGTCACAGACATTCCAATGGTTGGCCTGCGCCGTAAGATCGCGGAAAAAATGGCGATCTCAAAATCCCGCATTCCGCACATCACCTATGTTGATGAAGTCGACATGACCGATCTGGAAAAACTGCGCGTTCAGCTCAATGCGACCCGCAAAGACGGGCAACCAAAACTGACCATTCTCCCCTTCCTGATGCAGGCCATGGCCAAGGCGATCAGCGAGCAACCGCAAATGAACTCCATCTATGATGATGAGGCCGGCACGGTCCACCAGCATGGCGGGCTACATATGGGCGTCGCCGCGCAAACAGCCAATGGGCTTGTGGTTCCGGTCGTCAAACATGTCGAGGCGCTTGGCCTGTGGGAGTGCGCAAGTGAAGTGTCACGCCTCGCCGAAGCCGCCAAAACCGGCACAGCCAGCCGCGATGACCTTAGTGGATCAACCATTACGATTACCTCGCTCGGCAAAATGGGTGGCATCGTCACGACCCCGGTTATCAACCATCCTGAAGTCGCCATTATCGGCGTCAACAAGATGCGTACCCTGCCGCAATGGGATGGCACCGCCTTCCAGCCGCGCCAGATGATGAACCTCTCTTCCAGCTTTGACCACCGTGTCATTGATGGCTGGGACGCGGCCGTTTTCATTCAACGCATCAAGGCGCTTCTGGAAGCGCCTGCAATGATCTTTATCGAGGATTAGGCCAATGGCTGACATGAAATGCAAATTGCTCGTCATCGGCGCTGGCCCCGGTGGCTACGTCACGGCCATTCGCGCCGGACAGCTCGGACTGGACACAATCATCGTCGACCGGGACGCGCTTGGCGGAACCTGTCTGAATGTTGGCTGCATCCCGTCTAAAGCCCTTATCCATGCTGCTGACGAGTTCCACTTGGTCCACCATTTGTCTAATGGTTCCCCGCTCGGCATCAGCGTCGGCGCGCCGGAGATCGATCTGGCCAAAACCATCAAATGGAAAGACGGCATCGTAAAACGCCTGACAGGCGGCGTCGGCGGCTTGTTGAAGAAATCAAAAGTGCGCGTCGTTCCGGGCCATGCCAGCTTCATCGATGGCAAAACGATTGAGGTCACCAACAAGGACGGCGCAACCTCCATCACCGCTGAAAACATCGTCATCGCCACCGGATCAACTCCGGTCGAGCTGCCCTTCCTGCCCTATGGCGACAAGATCATGTCCTCCACCGATGCCTTGGCGCTGAAGAAGGTGCCCGCAAAGCTCGCCGTCATTGGCGCAGGCTATATCGGCCTGGAGCTCGGCATGGCCTATGCCAAGCTCGGCG
>CAZXTI010000066.1:0-7763 GCA_964643565.1 uncultured Hyphomonas sp.
GATCTTATTCAAAATTCGCTATCCATGGTTGTGGGAGGGTCTGGATATGGCGGAACATAACAGTCTTGGATTCATTTTCTTTTTGTTCGCAT
The DNA here is from genome assembly GCA_964643565.1 of uncultured Hyphomonas sp. GTDB lineage: Bacteria > Pseudomonadota > Alphaproteobacteria > Caulobacterales > Hyphomonadaceae > CALLCD01. The sequence goes on from CAZXTI010000066.1 coordinate 93, forward strand.
TGTCGGTGGGGTTCGCTGCGATAAACGGCACGATGCGGCGTGCGACAGTGGCAGATGCTACGTTTGACGATCAACGCAAACTGTTCCTCTCGATCGTTACATTGCCACTACTTGGTCTGGCGCTCACGCTCACCTATCCCCATTATCATATTGGCCTTGTTGGCGCCGGGGTCATCTTGGGGCTGGTTATGACATTGCAAAGCGTTGCGGCGGGGCTTGCCGTGTTGGGAACCGAGCCTATGGCTGTGGGCGCTCTTTATGTGATGGCGCGGCGCAGCACGACAGGCGACAGCGTCGCCGCCATGGAGGAGGTTCTTAGCCGCTTCGGATATTATCTAACGCAAGACCATGTTGGTTTTCTGACCGGCGGAATCTTGGCAGGTATCGTGATAGGCTTCTTTCCGCGCATGGCGATTAAAGCCCGCAAGTCGCAGTCGGTTAAGGTACGATCCGCCACGGTAAAAGGCGCGCGCACCCAGCAAAGAAGCCAGCCAGATAAAGGTAAGCCTGATGCGCCGACATTTTCCAAGCGGTCACAAAAGAGCGGGCTTGCTGACCGGATCAGATCGGTGACCTAGCCTCCCGCGAGGTGACCCTTGCCCTCGTATCTGGAACCATTATTGTGGGCTCCAGTTTCATACAAGGGTAAGGAAAATCAGTAATGAGCTTCATCCTGTCAGAAGATCAACAAATGCTGCGCGATACGGCGATGGCGTTTGCGCGCGATGCGTTACCCGTTTCGCGGCTGAGAGAGCTGCGTGATGGCGGGGCCAATGGCGCTGACAGTGAGGCGCGCGCAAAGCTTGCTGAACTTGGCTTCTTTGGTGTGCTTGTGCCTGAAGCGCATGGCGGGTCAGACTTTGGCATGGTCGGCATGGGGCAAATCCTGGAAGCGCAGGGCCGCACAATCGCTGCAACGCCCTTATTGCAAACAGCCCTGATCGGCGCGTCCATGCTAGCCCTTGGCGGCAATGGCGAACAACAAAGCACATGGCTACCGAAAATTGCGACCGGCGAGGTGACCACAGCGCTCGGCCTTGATGAAGGCGCACACCACGCGCCATACGCTGTCGCCACAGAAGCAGAAAGCAATGGGCAGGGCTACACGCTCAACGGGGCAAAACGCTTTGTGCCCAATGGCCAGTTTGCTGATCTGTTTATCATTGTTGCGCGCACATTTGGCGAAGCCGGCGACAAGCATGGGCTGAGCTTATTCCTCGTGCCGCGTGAGACGGATGGGCTAACCGTCCAGCCTCTGAACACGCTGGACGCGCACGGCGCAGCCCACCTGACCCTTGATGGCGTGAACATACCAACCGCGCATGTGCTCGGCCCAGTAGACGAGGCATACACATTGCTGGACCCCGTGCTGGACCGCGCCCGCATTGGCTTGGCGGCTGAAATGCTGGGAAGCGCCAGCGCCGCGTTCGAAATGACACTGGAATATCTCCAGACACGCAAACAGTTTGGCCAGTTGATCGGTTCCTTCCAATCGCTCCAACATCGCGCCGCGATCATGTTCACCGAACTAGAGCTGACGCGCTCTGCGGTCGTTGCAGGCTTGTCTGCGATTGATGCCAAGCGAGATGATGTTGCCGTGCTTGCCAGCCTCGCTAAAGCGCGCGCAGGCGAGACGCTGCATCTTGTGTCGAATGAAACCGTGCAAATGCATGGCGGCATCGGCATGACTGACGCACATGATAGCGGGCTTTACCTAAAGCGCGCGCGTGTCTCCGAAGCCCTTTATGGCGGCGAAAGCTTCCACAGGGACCGCTATGCGCGTCTGAAGGGCTTTTAAAGTTTGAGGCACGACAGCGTTGGCTGGACTTAGGTTTCGTGATTAAACCGCCTAAATAAAAATTCTTGGAGGATTAAACCTGTGACATTGAGCAAGACATACCTGATTCCGATGATGATTGCGCTTGGTTTGAGCGCCGCTGGATGCGGTTCAGGCAGTGAGACACCTAGCGCATCAGACACGGCAGTTTCGGCGCCAACGCCAGACGCAGCCCTCAAGCCTGTCATAGAGCCTTGGGGCTATCCTCTGGCGGCATTTGATCGGGAAACGAAACCCGGCGACGATTTCTATCGCTTTGCCAATGGCGGCTGGCTTGACGCCACACCGATCCCTTCAGACCGTTCAGGAACAGGCTTCTCGATTGTCATGCGTGATCGCAATGATAAGCGCATGGCTGAAATCATCGAAAGCCTGCAATCGCGCGAGCTAGAGGCTGGAAGCAATGAGCAAAAAATCCGCGACCTCTATGAAAGCTTTATGGATGAAGACGCGATCGAAACTGCCGGGATGTCCCCGTTTGAGGCAGATATTGCACGGCTGAAATCGATTGAAACCCATGAGAGTGTTGCCTTGGCCATGGCCGATGCGGGGCTGGGCATCAGAAGTGTTTTTGGCATTGGGGTCGGAGCCGATTCCAAGTCGCCAACCAATTATACGATCTATGCAAGCCAGTCAGGTTTAGGTCTTCCCGATAAGTCATATTACTTGCGTGATAGTGAGCGCCTTGAAGAACAGCGCAAGGCCTACCGCGCGCATATGGTGAAGGTTCTGCGGCTTTTGGAGCAAGACCAGCCGGGACAGCGCGCAACAAAACTTTTCCGCTTAGAGAAAAACATTGCTGAGCGACACTGGAGCCGTGCTGAAAGCCGCGATGCAACGCGGACATATAATCCGATATCGCTTGATGAGCTTGACGTGCTTGCAAAAGGTTTCCCATGGCGCGCCTATATGGATGCAAGCGGCTTGCAGGGGACAGATGCGCTCGTCTTGCGCCAGAAAAGCAGCTTTAAACCCGTCGCAGCGCTTTTTGCGCGCACCGATGTCGAGGTGTGGAAAGATTACCTTCTGTTCCATTATGTGTCTGCAAACGCAGACTATATGCCCAAGCGGTTTGCTGACGCGGACTTTGACTTTTACGGCAAAGTTCTAAACGGCCAACAGCAACAAAGGGCGCGCGACTTACGCTCTATTGGCCTCGTAAATGGCACACTTAATCAGGCTTTGGGTGAGATATATATCGATCGCTATTTCAGCGAAGAGTCCAAGCAGCTCATGATCGAGATGTTTGAGAATATCAAAGCCGCTTATGTCATCAGAATTAATCATCTTGAATGGATGACGGATGAAACAAAAGTCGCGGCGCAAAAGAAGCTTGCTGCGATGACCGGAAAAATTGCCTATCCAGATAAATGGCGAGATTATTCCAACATCGATATTCGCCCCGGCGACATCTTCGGCAATATTCGCCGCGCCCGCATCGAGAACCGCAATTTCCAGAATGCGCGCCTTGGAACCAAAGTCGATAAGAATGAATGGTTCTCCGGCCCGCAGACCGTAAACGCCTTCTACAGCCCGACGCGGAATGAAGTCTTTATACCAGCTGGTTACATCCAATCGCCTCTCTTTGACCAAGCTGCTGACGCGGCGCTCAATTATGGTGCCATTGGCTCTATCATGGGCCACGAGATTGGACATGGGTTTGATGACCAAGGGTCGCGCTATGATGCTGACGGCACGTTGCAAAGCTGGTGGACTGAAGATGACCGCAAGGCTTTTGATGTGCTGGGTACACGCTTGGCTGAACAGTTCAGCGAGTATGAGCCGCTGCCTGGCATAAACGTCAATGGCCGCCAAACACTCGGTGAGAATATTGGCGATTTGGCTGGTATGACAGCTGCCTACCATGCCTACCTAATCTCACTGGATGGCAAAGAGGCGCCTGTGCTTGATGGGTTTACGGGTCCGCAAAGGTTCTTCTTGGGCCGCGCGCAGGGGCGACGCTATAAGCGGACGGAAGAAAGCCTGCGCCAACGCCTCTTGTCTGCGCCGCATAGCCCGATGAACCTGCGCGTCAACGGCATGATCCGCAATATGGACGAATGGTATGAAACATTCGATGTGAAAGAAGGTGATGCACTTTTCATTGCGCCGGAGGATCGCGTTAAAATCTGGTAGTTAGGCAAAACCCTAGTCACGCAAAACAAAAGGCCGGACACAATGAAAGTGCCCGGCCTTTTTTGATGTTGTAATTTCTTGCTTACTTAAACATGCCGCTTTTGCGGAACTGCTTAGCAAGGAGGTAGTAGAAGACCGCTCGGTATTTCGGACGTGTTGACTTGCCGTAAGTTTTAACGGCTTCAGCAATACCTTCATCAAGTTTTGGCGAGTCCTTAAGGCCGCACTTTTTGATCAGGAAGCTCTTCTTGATACGCTCAAGTTCTTTTGGATCAGAGGCTGCAACTTGCGAAGCATCCCGATTGTAGATGCTTGGACCGCATGCTTTGGTTACGCCCAGCAAAAGAGCTGCATCAACCTTAAGGCCGATCTTCTCTTTCATTTGCTTTGTGTACTTTTCTATAAGCTCGTCGCGCTTGCTCATAAGTTCTCTCCAGTGTTTATCTCTTGGTTGGATACGAAATGTCGAATCACTTTTTAGACCGTTGCAGACCAAGAACGAAAATGGAAGCCCTTGTTTGAAGTTTGCGTCTGTATTAATGCATTTAGTTGAGGTGAGCCTGTTGAGTGCTCACGCTTAAAGGACACATATAGTATGATGAGATTTATTCCGCTCACGGTAATTTTTGCTTTTTTGGTTTTATGCTTTCTGGGCTTTGAAATTATTCCGTGGTTAGCGCTCCCGGGCGTTGTGTTCGGTTTGCTGTTGCTTGTTGGATTATATGACTTTTTTCAGCCAAGACACACACTGTGGCGCAACTTCCCAATCATTGGCCGCGTCCGCTGGATTGCTGAAGAGCTGCGACCCTTCTTTCGTGCATATATTGTAGAAAGCGAGACAGAGGGACGTCCCTTCAATCATGAAGAACGCGCTATGGTGTATCGGCGTGCAAAAAATGTTTCTTCAGTTGAACCTTTTGGCAGTCATGTCGACATCGACAAGCCACCTTATGAGTGGTTGTCCCATTCAATGACCGCTAAGCACCCGGAAGAGACCGACCCGCGTGTCCTGGTTGGTACTAAGGATACAAAGCAACCTTACAGCACAAGCGTGTTCAATATCTCCGCGATGAGTTTTGGCGCACTTGGTGCCAAGGCGACTGAATGTCTAAACCGGGGCGCAGCCAAGGGCGGCTTCTATCACGACACGGGCGAGGGCGGCATCTCTCGCTACCACAAGGTTGGCGGCGGTGATCTCGTCTGGGAACTTGGCTCTGGTTATTTTGGATGTCGCACCAAGGATGGCAAGTTTGATCCGGTCCGGTTTGCGGAAACAGCCAAGCTTGATCAAGTGAAGATGATTGAGATCAAACTGTCCCAAGGTGCAAAGCCGGGGCATGGCGGCGTTCTACCGGGCTCGAAGGTGACAAAAGAAATTGCTGAAGCGCGCGGTGTTGAAATTGGTACAACATGCTTGTCTCCGCCCTATCACTCCGCTTTTTCCACACCGATTGAGATGATGGAGTTTGTCGCCCAGTTGCGCGAGCTGTCAGGCGGTAAGCCGGTTGGCCTGAAATTCTGTGTCGGGCGTCGCCATGAAGTGATGGCTTTGATGAAGGCGATGCTGGAAACTGGTATCAAGGCAGACTTCCTCGTCGTTGACGGGGCAGAGGGCGGCACAGGCGCTGCGCCAGCTGAGTTTCTTGACCATGTGGGCGCACCGCTTCGCCAGGGCCTTGTGCTGACGCGCAACGCATTGGTTGGCACGGGGCTAAAGGATGAAATCAAGCTCGCCGCTGGCGGTAAGCAGATTTCCGCCTTTGCGCTGGCAAGTTCTATGGCGCTTGGTGCTGATTGGGTGAACACGGCGCGCGGCTTCATGTTTGCGCTTGGCTGTATCCAGTCCCTCAATTGCCACCGCAACACTTGCCCAACCGGGATCGCCACGAGTGACGCATCCTTGCAGCGCGGCATTGTCATTCCAGACAAGGCCGACCGCGTCTATCACTTCCACAAGAACACCGTAAAGGCGCTTATGGAAGTTGTCGGCGCGGCCGGGTGTTGCCATCCGTCTGAGCTAACGCCAAGCCATATCATGCACCGTGTTACAGAAGATGTCGCGCGCCCTGCTGATCGGGCCTATCGTTTGCTGGAACCGGGTGAGCTGCTTGAGTCTCCGCACCAGACACATTTGAAGCGCGCATGGGCAAATGCACAAGCGCATACATTCGCATCATCAGGGCTAGGCTAGGGCGCAAGGCAGCGCGCTAGTCTGGCACGCGGATTTGCATATCATGCAAGCGCACGACGACGGTTAGAATACCGACCTTATAGGTCAGGCGCATCGGCACATGCATGTCCAGCGCGTCGATGCGTCTGAGATAGACATTGACCGGCGTGCCGTATTCGTCTGCGCTTGGCAGGTCTTCAGGATCAAACCCGGAGATCGGCTCGTAATAAACCTTGCAGCGCAGCGTCTCAACCCGCTTGCCCTTATAGCGCAGCCGCCGCGTTCCCGCCTGCTCCATGCGCAGGTCATAATGCTGCTTGGAGTCAAAGACGCGCAAAGCCCCCGCGCATAGAGGCCCATCAGTGCGTCCGCCGCGCGTCATCAAGTGCATCACTGCGCTGACCGTATCATCGGCGCTGTAGCGCTCTTCTGGCGTTGCGGGGGGCTTCCCTTGACTGCCAAGGCGCGGAACAATCACCACATCCACCTTGCGCGCGGCGTCGTCATAATTCATCTCGACGCGCCGGTTCTTCTTGTCCCGGTTCTGCTGAACATGAAAGCGCGGCGAGAAACCCGCACGCGAAACGCGCCCCGTCGTGACAGACCAGATTTCAAGTTTCTTCAGCAGGGCAGCAAGGCCGGATGTCTTCAGGTCCGCATAGGCGGCATAACTGGTCCCATCCATCCAGCCGGTATAATTCGCTCTAATCATCGGAATGCCGAGCACAGAGCCGCGAAGATCAAGATCAATCTCCACCGCATCCGGGGCGGGCGTCGGCAAGACATAAGTCACCGGCTGCAAATTGCCCTCATTCAGGATCGCAATATTGCGCGCGCCATCAAGCAATGTGTCCGCGCCAGCCGTCAGCGCGCCCACGCCCAAAGCACAGGCAGCAAAAAACAAACGCAAAGGTCGGCCTCTCATCATGGAAACTTTCTATGCCACGCAACAAGGAATGACCATGCTAGCAAAGCCAACCTAGCTGGCGCGTGAACGCGGGGAGGCACGCTTGCTTGCCCGCGTCCGCTATTAGTCGCGCCAATACTCGTGCCGGTTCGCGCCGTCATACTTGCCTGTTTTCAGGCAGCACCGCTTGAAAGCTCCGCGCGGAGCCGCACGGGCAGGGATCATTCCGGCCAAGCTTTTCAACCAGCTCTTTCTCCCCGCCCTTGAGGGAGCGGTAGCCGCGTTTGACATGTGTTTCGGAGTTAAAGCCCTTGCGGCGCTTAGACGTGACCTCGAAAGCTCGGCAGGTCAGTGAGGTGTTTGATGCGTTTTGACATGGTCGCCTCCTGTAGTTTTGTTGGGAGGCGGTGGATAGGGGAGATGGGGAGTGTGGTCAAGGTGTGTAAGGGGCGATCGCTAGGAGATCTGTTTTAATGTTTCAAGCGTCTCCCAGCCAATCTGCCGCATAGAGGCGTTGGCTCCAGTCAGTAATTTTCCGTCGTCTTTCGTGCCTACCACTACCCATCCGCATTTTTCTGCAAACTCTGCATAAGCGACATCGTGGATTACTGGGTCATAGTG
>CAZXTI010000067.1:0-7752 GCA_964643565.1 uncultured Hyphomonas sp.
GAGTTGTGCCTCGATATCATAACAATCAATCGTGGTATTATCGGTAATGAGCTCATTTAACTGGAGCGCTAAAAGCTGGTCAGAAGTAACAATAGGCTGTGTCATCCTGATTATTTAAGATCAAAGCGTCTAATCACAACCAAAAGGTGAGAGATGTGCGGAATGCTAGACAATGAGTGAAATTAACGTCGTGCTAACGTCCGGTTTTGGGATAAAGCTGCCGAAACCTACTGGCATTTACGAATGGTTGCAGACGTGCGTTGCGTCCACAATTCTGCGAGCACATCAAGGAATGGAACGCCAATGCTTACCCCGCCTGCTCTGAGCCAAAGTGTCTGCTTAAACCGGCCATGGCCGAGCAGGTCGGCTTTCTCCCCATGCGGACCAGAAAGCTGACTCACAGATAGCCGTAACGGCGCTTCAATTTGATTGGAAAAGGTAATCTGACGCCCCCAAAAGTGGCCCAATTTTAAGCAACAAATCACCCGCTTAATTCAGTTATGAATTTCCTCAAAAAACAAATTGTTTACACCTGTAAACAATGATTTTAAAAAACCAGACCCTTGCAACACCTTGTAATATAAAAATAAAGTATTTTTATGTTTACATATGTAAACAATTTTATCTGGTTGTTTTTAATTTATGGAGTTGAAATATATCAATTAAATCATAGCACTAACCGGTTTTTTCGGGAAAATCGCAGGTGTGCATACTGTGTAGTGAAGAAATGACTAAGAAATCGAGAGCGCAATCTCTGGGTTTATTGACTGAGTTCCAAGGTGTGCCCCTAAGGGTTTCGCTTTTCGCGAAGATCTTGGATTAATTTGTCCAACGTACGGGCAAAAATACGGCAGAGTGAAGTACTGGGTCATGGACAAGTCCAGCTGTTGCTGAGCTGTCCTAGCTTTCTAAAATTGATTGTCTACCTCAGCATCTAGAACCAGGCAAAACTGGTCAGCGCAAAGGTATTTTCGCTTGCATGGGTCACTGATGCCTAGGATGCCGAGCGAACATGTTTCAGTACAACGACAGCTAATATATATATCAAAATAAGCTACACTATCTCAAAAAAGTGAAAAAACGTCCATTTTCTGGTCGGGTCATCCACTTGAACATAGGCTATACTGCATCTGCAAAACGCAAAGCCGGTCAAACTTTGGAGTAACGGAAATGAACAGTCCAAGCAAAAATGCTAACGCATACTCTGCCACGGCAATAATTGACGCCAGCGTGTGTAAATCAGATCAGTCAGTGCCCGACGAAAATATGTCACCCGGAAGGTTTTTGACTTTGAAGCAAGTCCAGCAATCGATCGGCTTCAAGACGACAACGATTTACAAACTTATGAAAGACCCCGAGAATCCACTACCCCAACCTATCAAAATTGGAAGAAGTTCCAGATGGGCTGAAACGGATGTCGAACGCTGGAAACGCGATCACATGATGAGGGCAGGACTTATTCGCCGATTTTAGCACAATATGTTTGCAAATATACGAAGCTACAATCATCATCCATTTTCAGTCGATTCTGTTGGATCTTGCTACGCTCTCAGAGCTCTGTCCGGAATGCCTTGCTAATATCGCCTCTGCGAATTTCAAATCTCGTTCGGATTGCTTGATATATTGAGTTACGTCTTGGCCAATCTCGATACATTTATTGTTATCATCACACAGTCCCACCACCGAAATCTCCCAAACCAAGTTTTCTGAATTGACAATTCTTGGCGTGTAAAACTGACGTTGAAGATTGGTGACCCCACTAAATTCGAATTCAAATTTTCTTGTTTCACCGGGCGCTGAAACCGGCTCTAAACGCCATGAGTGTACACTGCGGGCTTCGGTCTCAGCCAGAATTTCCCCATCATCCGATACACGCATTAGGTACCGAATATTATACAATACGCGGCCAGTTGAGTTTTCAATTTCGACGACACCAAACCAGGTATCACGCCAACTAATAGTTCTGCTCTTTTTAAGCTTCATCCCTAAGACTCGTACAGGAAACTCGGTAATAACTTTGGCGGTAGCCTCATAATCTGCCTGCGACTTTTCCAAGCGAGCAAGCTTCTCTCTCGAAAGTTCGGCAAACCTACCCGACTCGATCCTTATAAGCTGAGAAAGTGTCCCCTTATATCCGGTGAAATATTCTAGACCTCTTCGGGATACCATCCATTCGATTTCCATAGCCAACCTTGTGTCGCCTTCTTCCTGCGCATCCTGATAGGCTAGCTGCAATTGCTCTTGACTAATTTGCCAGGTTTCAAAATTGAATTCTCGCTCTGCAAGCTCCTCGGCGCACGCAGTCATCAAAACAACTGCAAACATCGCGACAATCATCCTCATATTATTCCTTCCTTCAGCAAATTTTTCGATCGTGTTTAGAGTTTGCAACATTGCTTAAAGCTTCCTCGCTGAGGCACCATTCTCGTAATCTTCCAATGCCTGCTTGAGCGCAATATTTTCTAACCGTTCCAACAAGAGACCCATATTCAGGAACTCGCCCCTCTCTTTGTCTCGGTGCCCAGACTTATGGTAATGTCGGTAAACAAGGATAGCTGCCAGAAGACGTTCAATATCCTCGGACTGAAGCGATACGCCGATCTTCTCATATCCGTCCTTTGTGGCATCAAAGCGCTGAATGATAAATTCGCAGGGCCACCCATCATCTGTCATAAGAAGGCGTATCTCTGTTCGGCCAGCTTCTTCTTCGCCTAAGACAAACTCCTTGCCCAATGTGGCGGCCAGATAGGTTTTGCTCATTCTTTCCAATCCAAACGTAATAAATCGGCGCAACTGGGGATTAGCACCTGATACAGACGTAAAGATTTTGGAAAGCCTTACATCTCCAGGTGTCCGGCTATTGGAATAGCCAGCCGCGCGCCCGTCAGTGTCAACGCAGAAGAATTTGCTTGGGCCCCGCTCAGGTAAGTACATCAGCAGTCATTCCAATTTGCGACCAATTATAGATCAACATGAATGATACTTATAGTCTGTAGACTTATAATCATCAACACCGTTCCCATCCGTGTATGAATGTTCGCGCGCTTTTTGGGAAAAACCTAAGAAAAGCGAGGCTCTCAAAGGGCCTCTCTCAAGAACAGCTGGCCTTCAACACAGGCCTCCACCGCACCTACATAGGCGGGATCGAGCGAGGTGAGCGGAACCCGACGATTGAGAATGTCGCTAAGCTAGCTTTGGCGCTGGAGCAATCACCAGCTGCGTTTTTCAAGAACTGGAAGCCAAGCTAATTTTCTCGACGCCCGAAATAGCTAGCGATTACAGGCCCGATTCGAGCCAAAAACTGTGGATAACTAGGCCTGAAGTCGTCAAACAAGGGGTACAGAAGGGGTAGAGAGCGCTTTTGGCGGCAGCGCCGTTATAGCGCTTTGTTTTTGTTAGTAATAAAAAGAGGTATGGCGGAGAGGAAGGGATTCGAACCCTCGAAGGGCGTGAACCCTTACGCCCTTAGCAGGGGCGCGCCTTCAGCCACTCGGCCACCTCTCCAGCGCTATGAATAGACCCGTTTACCCAGTTGGCCTTTCAAGCGCAATGGGCAGTTTGCTGAACGGTGCTCTTTTTTTGTGTCGGCCGCTATTTTCGGATCCATTTGAAAGCTTTGTCTTTCCACCATGGCCAGAAGTTTGGCAGACCGGAGGAGACTTTCTCCGGATAGTTCGGTTCGCGTTTTTCCAGGAAACTCATCACGCCCTCGCGCGCATCATCGGTCTGGCCGCGGTCGAAAATCGCGGCAGAATCAACAATATGCGCCTCCATCGGATGGTCCGCACCGAGCATGCGCCACATCATATGCCGTGTCAGCGTAATCGAAACGGGCGCGGTATTGTCGGCAATTTCACGGGCAATCTCGCGGGCGCGGTCCATGAGTTCCGCCTGTGGATAAATCGCGCGGATGAGGCCTCCGTCCAGCGCTTCTTGAGCGGGGAAGACATTGCCAGAATAACACCATTCCAACGCGCGGCTGATCCCAACCAAGCGCGGCAGGAACCATGACGAGCAGGCCTCAGGCACAATGCCTCTGCGCGTGAAAACAAAGCCAAACCGTGCATTATCAGAGGCGATTCGAATATCCATCGGCAAAGTCATGGTCACGCCGACACCCACCGCTGCACCATTTATCGCGCCGATAACCGGCTTCAGGCTTTCAAATATGCGCAAGGAGACGCGCCCGCCGCCGTCGCGTTGAATATCTTCTGGATTCAAACGATCGATCTCGCCGCTGGCCGCGCGGGCCTCATAGTCGAATGTCTTTGCCCCTTCAGAGAGGTCTGCACCGGCGCAAAAGGCCCGCTCACCTGCCCCCGTTACGATCACGGCGCGTACGGTGTCATCTGCGTCGGTTATGTCAAAGGCGGCGATCATCTCGCGTATCATGGCCCCGTTGAAGGCATTCATCTTCTCCGGTCGATGTAGGGTAAGCGTCGCGATACCCTCCTCGATGTCCAACTTAATGGTTTCAAAATCGGCGGTGGTCATAGCGTGTTCCTAGGGTAAAAATGGCGCTCAGCATGTGCTAGATGCTTGTAAATTTCAGTTATTGGGGTGAAATTTACAGGCAACGTCAAGACTTCCCTTAGGAGAGCCGTTTGCGAATTCACACATCGCGGTTAGATTGTCATCACGATGCCAAATTTCCCGGACCCAACCCTTATGGCCATTCCGGCCTTCATCCTGTTTGTCGCCCTGGAATGGTGGGGTGTGCACAAACGCCGCCTCGCCGGAACCTATGAAACAAAGGATGCGATCACGAGCATGGTGATGGGCACTGGCAGCGCCGTTAGCGGGTTTCTGTTTGGTGTCTCGGTCTATATGGCGACCTTGTGGGTCTATGAAAATGCGCGCGTGGCGACGATTGAGTTTGGCGCCTTAAGCTTTGCCGCCTTGATGCTGTTTAATGATTTCCTCTATTACTGGAAACATCGGGCAATGCACCGTGTACGGTGGTTCTGGGGCAACCATGTGGTGCATCACTCATCAAACTTCTACAATCTGACCACAGCCCTGCGCCAGCCTTGGACCTCGCCCATTTCCGGCCTGTTCATTATCGGCTTGCCGCAAGTCATACTCGGCTTTCATCCGGCGATGGTCGCCTTTGCAGGCGGGCTGAACCTGCTCTATCAATTCTGGATCCACACCGAAGCAATCGATAAATGCCCGCGCTGGTTTGAAGCGACTTTCAACACCCCGTCTCATCACCGCGTCCATCATGGCCGAAACCCGCGTTATCTCGATGCAAATTATGCAGGCATACTGATTATATGGGACCGCCTATTCGGAACTTTTGTGACTGAACTGGAAGAAGACAAGCCGGATTATGGGCTCGTGACGCCGCTAACAAGCTATAATCCGTTTTGGGTCGCCATCCATGAATATTGGGCAATCCTAAAAGACATAGCCTCAGATGGCTTGCGCATATGGCGTTGGCCCTTGCGTGTTCTCGCGCCGCCCGGCTGGTCACCTGATGGAGAACATCAAGGCTCAACATCCATCAAAAAAGCCCACCTTGCCGCCCATCCAGAAGATCGCGGCAAGCCGGGCTTTAAACATATATCATAATTGGCCGAATAGCCACCTGACCTTAACAGACGCCAAACGGCCTCATCTGAAGTCTAGCGACCGCGGCCACCGCCTCTACCGCCCCGGCCACCACCTCGCCCGCGACCACCTTGCCCTCTTGCACCTTGACCACCGCGCGTGCCTTGGCCCTGCCCGCCTTGTGGACGCCTGAGCGTGAAGGTCAGTTCGGCGCGGGTCAGAACGCCGTCATTATCCCGGTCAAGCTCGCTAAACTCTTGGCGCATATGCTGTTCAAACTCATCCGCGCTCAGTTCATTGTTCAAATTACGGTCGAATGACAGAAAGGCTGGCAAAGCCTCCTCAGAGCCAAGCGCAGCGACCTGCCATGACTTATATGCTAGCGGCGTCGTCGAGCCAGCCGCTTCCATAGCACCCCATTCCTTTGCAATGCCCGCGCTCAGCTCAGCTTCGGTAATACGGCGATCTCTATCGGCGTCAAACTCTGACATCAGCAAGCTAATCGGGCGAGACGCTGTTCCGGAGAACCCGGCCGCCCCGCCTGCTCCGGCTCTGCGGCTCTGATCCGGCGCACCATTTGAACTGCTCGCACAGCCAACCAAAACAATCGCGCCCAAGAGAGGCACGAGCCCCCGCGCGAGTTTAATCGGGTATTTTATTTTCTGTCTGGAGCTCTTCGACATGCCGACAATATTCCTTCCGTAAAAATCAACATGTAACAGCTACACGCAGAAGCAGGTGGCGGCTAGCCCGGATATGCAGGTTTGTAATTAAACCCTACCCACATCGCCGCAGCGCGCTTTTGTGAGACGCAACCATCAGGCGAAAGGCAAAGTGATATGTCGGAAAAATGGTGCCCGGGGGCGGATTTGAACCACCGACACGCGGATTTTCAATCCGCTGCTCTACCCCTGAGCTACCCGGGCATTTTGTGGGGTCAGGTCTTTATCGAAACAGCTGTATAAGGCGGCGCGCACGTCCTGTCCATGCCCTTTTTTGCGCCGGTTTCAGCTGTTGGAGGAATCCGGCAATGATGGCACTTCATCGGCTTGATCGGCAGGCCCGCCGGGAATGGCGTAACTGCCCTTCAGCCAGCGTGACAAGTCCACATCCGCGCAGCGTTTAGAGCAGAAAGGGCGCACCTCAGGCACGCTATCGCGTTTCTCGCAAACAGGGCATTTCGTCTTACTCATAGGCTCACCACATCCGGTTTGTCTCGTTGCGTTTCGACCACCTCTATTCGCGATCCGTAGCGGTCTTTCAAGGCTTTTTCGTACTTTTCTTGATGCATTTTGAACGCGGCGAAGGCGCTGACAGGCAGGTTCAGGGCGAGCCGATCGGCGCGGTTTTCGCGTGCTGCGCGTTCTGTATCACGCAAGGCCCACAGGAGCGTTGCCAGCGGTAGCAGCTCATTCTTCTTGCCAAAATAAGCCTCGCTCAAAGGCTGCCAGCGCCGTTCCAGCACGATCTCCATCAGGCCAAAGGGCGACGGGGCCAGACACTCGGCGCGGCGCTCACTAAGGGCGCTGAAGCTCTGCAGAAAAGCGGCCTTGATATCCGGGCCATCGCGCCGGGCAATCGGGCCGATACAATCAAGCACCAGTGCGCCGCCGAGATTACGCATCGCGGCTTGGCGGGCCAGCGCTTCGGCGGCGGCGATATTGACAATTCGCGCCCGCGCGCTCGCCCTGCCCTTGTCTTGTCGTCCAGCCGTATCAACATCCACGGCAACCAGCGCAGGCGTCGGCGTGATTTGCAAACGGCCTCCCCCGGCAAGCCCCGTGTTCGGCGACAAGGCATCATCAAAAGCATCATCAATGCGCTGCGCCGCTTCTGGGCTTGTATCGAATGATAGCGCATCAGCGTCCGGCAGGCTGGCTTTCCAGCGCGCCAGCGCAGACGAGACTTCGATCTCTTGCCCGCTTGCTTTTTCCAGCTTGGCGAGCTTGTCGCTACGCGCTTCTGCGGCAATACGCCAGTACCCGCGTGCGCCTTCCACCAGCGCGCCCATATCGCGGCCCGGAAAGAACCCCTCTTGTCCTGTCTCAAGCGCAATGAACGCGCCGCCATCGCCCGGTGAGCATTTGCGGATAACCCCCTCGCACACTTCGCCCCAGCGCATGCGTTTGCCCGCATCTGCCCAGCGCTCAAAGAAGCTGGCAACCGGGCGGCCTTGCTCGTCTAGTGCGATGCAGCGCG
>CAZXTI010000068.1:0-7706 GCA_964643565.1 uncultured Hyphomonas sp.
GTTTTCACTGGTACTGGCAGCGATGCTCACGACGGCGAGCGCCATATTGCTAGGCGTGCCATTTAATTTTGCCAATGTGATTGCTGTGCCATTGCTGGTCGGGATCGGCGCAGATAGCGGGATTCATCTGGGTATTCGGGCCAGACGCGCTGAAAAAGCAACCGATGTTTACGATACATCGACGCCTAGAGCGGTGTTTTTTAGCGCGGTGACAACGATCTGTTCTTTTGGGACCTTAATGTTCTCTGCCCATCGTGGGGTCGCGAGCATGGGCGTCCTGCTTAGTCTTGCAATTTTCTTTACCTTGATTTGCACGATTATTGTTCAGCCTTGGCTCTTGGAGAAGTTTGGCCATAGCAAGGCGCATGCCTAAAGAATCTGTAATATAACAGCTCGTTATCTTTCTTTAAGGCATCACAGTGCATAGTATTATACAGACTTAAGCCTAGCCCCCATGAGGTAGTAGATGAGTGTAATGCGCAAACACGTTCGGACGTTTATGATTGCTTCGATTTCAGCGCTAATGTCCGCAACCGGCGGACTTGCTGTTCAGGCACATGCACAAACGGAGGCGACCGTTACCGAGGCGGGTGATGTTGATACGCCGGATGTTTTTATCTCCGAACTAGTCGATAAACTCCGCATTATCGCCGCGCGAGACGATAATGATGCGGCCAAGAGTGAAGAGCTGCGCCTTGTCCTTGCCGATGATATTGCGACGAAGCGCTTGCAATACTTCCTATTGTCCAAGTCGCAACGCGCTGAACTTAGCGAAGACGATATTGCGCGCTATGACGCGGTATTTCCAAAATACATCACGTCTGCATTTGCTGCTTCAATCGATGATCTTGTGAAGCGCGAAGTGAAGATCAATGATGTGGTAGAGCGCCGCCCGGGTGATTACATCGTGCGGTCAAAACTCTACTCTGATGACGGTGAAGCGCGGGCTAATCTTGATTGGCGTCTTCTGGAATCAAAAGGCGATAAGCAGCTGGTCGATGTGATGATTGATGGCTTATCGTTCAATGTGGAGCGGCGCGCGCAGTTTACCTCAATATTGAAGGCAGACGGCTTTGAGGCCCTGATCTCACACATGGATGAAGTTGCCGCAGGTGACGACACCGACGATGGAAACGGATAGGCTCTAAAAGCCTATTCATTCCCATCGTCGGCGCTTTCACGAAGGGCAGAGTCTGGGCGGAGACCAGTCCTTCATGCGGGGGATTTTATTTGTCCCCAACGCGCGTCAAAAGGCGCAGAGCGCGAATTGCGTCTCTGACCTCCTTCGTCACGATTGGCATCTCTTCGGCAAAGAAGGCCTCAAACTTTGGAGATAAGTCGGCACCAGCATCCCTATGCAGGGTGATTTGCTGCGACGCCCAAAGAAAGTACTCCTGATAGAAGTCGATGCTTTGTTCGATTGCTAAAAGTTGATGTGTCCATTCGGTCCGAAAAGCCCGTGAGGAGACATCGCGCTGTAAAGGTATAAGATTTCCCATCATGGTTGAATAATGCAACCTGAAAGGGTTATGTAAAGCTAAAACACCTCTTTTGAGTGCAAAATGCCCGCAAAAGAGGTGTTTTTCAAGGGTTATGGGCTTAATCGGCCCAATATGATTGCAGGCTGGTTGCGATTCTTGTGATTTTTTGGCCGTTTGATTCGCTTATTCGGTAGGCCACCATCGCCGTTCCAGAGAGTGATGATTCGCTATATGGATCGATCGGCCAGCGCGCACCGGCAATCGTGCCAGCCTCCAATTCGGACAGGTAGGCCCCGAAATCTTGCTCACGCTCGTCGCGAAACAGGGGCAGCCAGATCAGCATAATGGCATGCGGCCAACGGCGCAGCGCGCGCGGTGCCCATTCGGCCAGCGCATCCATATCGCGTGTGGTTTCATAGCTCGGATCGACGAGTACGACCATTTGTTCATTGCGGCGCGGGGCGAGTTTTAGGGCGCTACTATAGCCATCGGCGCGTTTCACCTGGGTGCGCTTATCGTGTTTCATCGCATTGTGAAGGGCGTCATATTCTTGCGGGTGCTTTTCAAACAGGACCATGCGGTCATCTGGCCCAAGGCAAGATGCAGCGATTGCTGGCGAGCCCGGATAAGCGCGCGGTCCTGTCTTTTGCACACGCTTTAGCCAAGCGCTCAGCGGTTTGGGCGCTTTATTATCAAGCATCTCAAGGACGCCTTCTTTGGCTTCACCGGTCTTGTTGGCCTGTTCGCCCGTCAGATCATACACGCCGCGCCCGGAATGGGTTTCGACATAGAAGATGTCTTTGCGCGCAGCTTTCAGTTCCAGGAGAACTTCGTGCAAAATGGCGTGCTTGAGCACGTCGGCGCGGTTGCCGGCGTGGAAGCCGTGTTGATATGAAAGCATATTCGGGGCCTACTCGCCGAGCGAAGCCTTTCGGGTCGCCTCAAACTCATTGCCTTCATACCATGTTGGCCACTCATTAGAATCTGCGATGTCGCGGCCAAGCTTGAACAAGGTTGCGATTTCCTGCTCCATGCCGGACATATCCCAGCTTGGATCATATTCGTCAGCAGGCTTGTGATAACGCTGAGCGCCCCAAATTTCGACAAAGGCCTCGCCAGCCGCTGTGCCGCCATCGAGCCGGTCGACACCTGAGTCGGCATAGAGCATCGGCACGCCTTTCTTGGCGAAGGAGATATGGTCGGAGCGGTAGAAATATCCAGCTTCCGGTTTTGGGTCCGGCACAACGACGCGGCCATCCGCTTCGGCAAGCGCTTTTAGCTTGTCTTCCAGCTCAGAGTTGCCATAGCCAACAACGACAATATCGCGCGTTTTGCCAATCGGGAGCATGGCGTCGATATTGATGCCTGCAACGATTTTATTGAGCGGGACGGTTGGGGTTTCCGCATAGAAGGCAGACCCAAGCAGGCCGGACTCTTCGAGCGTGACAGACACGAAGATGACGGAACGGTCGAGTTCCTCAGCCATCATCGCTTCGGCGATTTCCAGCGTCGCTGCAGAGCCAGAGGCATTATCGACAGCGCCATTGAAAATCTGGTCTTCATAGAAGTCTTCGCCGGGTGCGCCCGTCTTCTCGCTGCTTTTCTTGCCGATATGGTCCCAGTGGCTTGTGTAGAGCATATACTCGTCAGGACGTGTTTTACCGGGAATAACGCCAATAACATTATGGCTTTGCACGGTGCGCAAGTTTTGCTTGATCGCGCCTGAAGCGGTTAGGTCGCCCATATCAACATAGGTAAAGTCTGCTGATTTGGCGGCCTCTTTCATGGCGTTAAAGTCTAGCCCGGCCTGATTGAAGAGGTTGATTGCCATATCATTACTGATCCAGCCTTCAAGCAGTGTCCGGTCTGCGCCGCCATTTGGCCGCACGAGGTCTGGCTGCCCGCCTGACCATGAGTTTGAGACGACTTCCCAAGGGTAGGAGGCTGGCTCTGTTTCGTGGATGACGATCGCGGCGGTTGCGCCTTGGCGCGCGGCTTCTTCATATTTGTACGTCCAGCGGCCATAATAGGTCATGGCGCGGCCATTGAAGAGGTCGCCGTCCGGTGTGGCATAGCCCGGATCATTGACGAGCATGACAACCGTTTTGCCTTCCACGTCGAGACCTTCATAGTCATTCCAGCCATATTCCGGCGCGACGACGCCGTATCCGACAAAGACGACTTCAGAATTGTCAAAGCTCATCGGCGTATCTGTTTGGCGCTTGGACCAGATGACGGCATCAGTGCCGAGCGTTAGATCTTTTTTGGTGTCGCCATTATGGATAGCAAAACCGGATTGGCTCGCATCGAGGCTCAGCTCGACCATTCCGACGGGCTGTAGATAGCTACCGTTTTCGCCGCCTGGCTGTAGGCCGATGCGTTTCATTTCAGCTGCGATCCAGCGGGCGGAGGCTTCGCCGGTTTCAGTTCCGGGGGCGCGGCCTTCAAATGTGTCATCTGCAAGGGCGGCAATCCGCTGTGCAATATCGTCGCCAGAGATCGTGGTGCTTGTATTGGAGGGCAAGGGCATCAAAAGCGCTGGGGCGGCTGGTGCATCTTTGACAGCCGGAATTGCGTTCTTCGTTGTCGGCGCATCGGAGCCGCCACAGGCTGCTAGCAGGGCCAGTGCGCTAAGTGCTGTAATAAATCGGGTCATGAGACTCTCCAAAAATTCGCGTTCGCATTGGTTTGGCATGGGCGGCAATCAGCTTCAATAGCTGCGCCGATAAACGCGCTTATCTATCGCGGCATATGTGCGTGTGTATAATGCCATCATGACGCGCGCTGGATTGCATATTTGTCAGGGTTTCTCTGTTTCTGGGGAGCGGTGAGGCATGGCAGGTTCGCTGGAAAAACTGGTGGCAGATATTCGCAAATGTGAGCTTTGCAAAGCGGATATGAGCATGGCGCCGCGCCCTGTCTTTGCGGTGTCTGAAAGTGCAACCATTCTTGTGGCCGGCCAAGCGCCCGGAAATTTGGCGATGAAGAGCGGCAGGCCGTTTACTGATCCTTCTGGCGTACGCTTGCGTGACTGGATGGGGGTTGATGAGGCGGTGTTTTACGATGCTAGCCGGATTGCGATTGTGCCGATGGGGTTTTGTTTTCCGGGTTATGATAAGACGGGCAGCGATATTCCGCCGATGAAGAGATGCGCTGAAGCTTGGCGCGCGGATTTGCTGGCGGCACTGCCGAATGTGAAAGTCACGCTGCTTGTTGGCGGATATGCGCAAAAATGGCATTTGGGTAAAAGAATGCAGCGGAACTTGACGGAGACGGTGCGCCAATGGCAAATCTATGCTAGTGAGGGTATGTTCACTTTGCCACATCCATCGTGGCGCAATACAGGTTGGATAAAGAAAAACTCATGGTTCGAGACACAGACATTACCCGCCCTAAAATCCGCTATATCGTCGGCCTTGTCAGCCTCGCCTTAGTCTTGTTCTGGCTGGTCGGGTGTTCGGCGACGCGCGGCCATGCAAGAGCGCTGAATTTGGAGGTTGCACCAATGGCGAGTTTTAACCCTGAAGCCGAACGGTTCACCAGTTTTGATGGCGCGAACCTTGGCCTGACCGTTTGGGAAGCGGAAGGGACGAGCGATCCTGAATATGTTGTCGTGGGCGTGCATGGCATGAATGATTATGCGGCGGCATTTGAATATGCCGGGCCGTATTGGGCGGCGCGCGGGGTGACGACTTATGCGTTTGACCAGCGCGGGTTTGGCCGATCTGAGGCGCGTGGACTGTGGCCGAAAGAAGAGCTGATGCGCGAGGATTTGCGCACGGCGGTGAAGCTGGCACGCGAGCGCCACCCGGATGCTGTGTTGAGCGTGGTCGGGATTTCGATGGGCGCTGCGGTGACGATGACGGCCTTTGGGTCTGATAATCCGCCTGCGAATGTTGACCGGGTTATCTTGTCTGGACCGGGTTTGCGCGGGTGGGGCGGTTTGCCATTCTCGCACCGGGCGAGCCTTTGGGCTTCCAGCAAGGTGCGCCCTGCTTGGGTTGTGGTGCCGCCGAAAATCGTTGTTCGTAAAATTACGCCGTCTGATAATTATGACATGTTGGTGCAACGCGGACGCGATGAGTTGAACCTGTTTGATAATCGCATTGATCAGGTCTACGGCGTGGTCAGTGTTATGGAGAACGGTCACAAGGCAGCTGGTCGTCTGCCGGAAAACACGCTGATGCTCTATGGCGCGAAGGACGACATTATTCCGGAAAGCTTTATGCGCCGCACCGCGCCGACACTCGCGGCGCATGTGCGCACGGCTTATTATGAGAATGGCTACCATATGCTGATGCGCGACTTGCAGCATGAGACAGTGCTTGCCGATCAGTTGGCCTTTATGCAGGCACCTGACGCGCCGCTGCCATCTGGTGCGCCGCCAATCCCGTGGGCACCCTTAGCGCAAACACAATGATGTTTCGAGATATTTGCCTCTATCTATTGTCATAAGAGGCAAGCTATGCCACGCAACGCGATAAATCTGTCTAATTATTGCGCGGAGCTTTGGCTATGTTCGACCACCCGTCTTTTGATGCCCATGAAGGGGTTCATCTCGTTTCCGATGAGGCTACCGGACTGAAGGCGATTATTGCCATCCATTCGACGCATTTGGGGCCAGGGGCCGGTGGTTGCCGGATGTGGGACTATAAAACGGGCGAGGCCATGCTGCGCGATGTGCTGCGGCTTTCACAAGGGATGAGTTACAAGAATGCGATGGCGGGGCTTGAACTCGGCGGCGGCAAAGCGGTGATCTGGGGCAATGCCCGCGAGGATAAAAGCCCTGAGCTTTTCCGTGCATTTGGCCGCGCCGTTGAGAACCTGCAAGGCAAATACTGGACGGCTGAGGATGTTGGCTTAAGCCCCGGTGATTTGGCGGCAGCGGCTGAAGTGACGAAATATGTTGCAGGGCTTGAAAGCGGCGAAGCGGCAAGCGGCGACCCAAGCCCGATCACGGCGCTTGGCGTTTATCGCGGTATTCTGGAAACGGCAAAGCGCGCTTTTGGCAGCGATGATTTGAATGGTAAGACGGTTGCGGTGCAAGGCGTCGGCAGTGTCGGGAGTGATGTTTGCCGGCACTTGGCGAAGGCTGGCGCGCATCTTGTCATCACCGATGTCAATCAGGCCGCGCTTGATCAGGTGGCCAAAGAGACGGGCGCGAAGATTGTTGCGCCGGACGATATTTACGACGTTCCGATGGATATATTTTCCCCGAATGCGTTGGGCGCGACGGTCAATGACGACACGCTGGCGCGGATTTCAGCCAAGGCGATTTCTGGCGGCGCGAACAATCAGCTCGCAACACCTGAGATGGGCGAGAAGGTTCGCCAAGCTGGCATCCTTTATGCGCCGGACTATGTCATCAATGGCGGCGGGATTATCAATGTCGCAGGCGAAATTGCAGGCGACTATTCACGCGAATGGGTCGATGGCAAGCTCGATAGGCTCATGGGTACGCTTGGCGATCTTCTCGATCGCGCCTTGTCAGAAAACACGCCGACAAGCGTGATCGCTGACCGGATCGCCAAAGAGCGGATTGGCCGCGCTTAAGCTTTCTTACGTGCCCACCAGCCGCGCTTTTTCGGTTTAGCTTCCGCGTCCGGCGTATCGGACTTTGCCTCTGCCGGGGCAGGTTTAGCAGGTTCAGGTGCTTTTTCCGGCTTGGCTTCAACTGGCTTAGCCGCGGATGTATCCGCGCTCGCTGCTTCACTTGTTGCCGCTTCAGAACTTGTGTCTTTTGGCTTGCGCGAACGCGAGCGTCGGCGACGTGGCTTTTTCTTCTCGACTGGTTCAGACCCAGATTCTGCTGAGGCATCTACGGCTGCTTCGACTGTTTCTGGCGTTTGTTCCGTTGCCGGTTTTGCGCCGTCTTCAGCCTCGCTTACGTTTTCTGCACTGCCTTCTTCTGTCGTTGCCTCCGTATCACGGGACCGGCGGCGACCACCTCGGCGTCCGCGCCGCGAACGGCGTTTGCGCTTTGGTTTGTCTTCATCGCCATCTTCGCCAGCTGGTTGGGCATTGTTGCGCGGCGGCGCGACATCGGTCAGGCCTTCGTCGAGCACTTCGGCCATTTGCATGGTTAGCCCATCAAGATAGGCGCCGCCATCTTCTGGCGGGGCGTTCTTGCCGGTTGGCGGGCTTGCTGCGTCGAGCGGCGGTAAGGCCAGCGCGGCAGCCGTGGCTTCAGCTGCGGCTTTGGCTGTATCGCTGTCCTCAAAATCA
>CAZXTI010000069.1:0-7667 GCA_964643565.1 uncultured Hyphomonas sp.
CGCGCTCCAAATCATTAGAGTCCATCATCCGCTCAGAGGTCTGCTCATGCTCATGAAACACGCCAGACTGCTTCAGCAGACAATCGACCAGCGTCGTCTTGCCGTGGTCAACGTGGGCAATAATCGCAATATTGCGCAAGGATGTGTGTTCGGACATGGGAGGCGTCACTTTCATATCTACTGACGCGCACATATACGAGACCGCCCCGCTTGGCTATGGGGCATGACATAAAACCGGAAAACACAGCTCGATCTGGGGCTTTAACGCCGTTTACATGCCGATTAGTTTGCGCATTTCGGCCAGATAGGTGATCCAGGCGGTACGGCCCGCATCTGTCAGGTGGACGAGGGTCAGGGGCCGTTTGCCATTATAGCCCTTTTCTTGCGTGATATAGCCCGCCTTTTCCAGCTTTCCTAGATGGGTGGATAGGTTGCCATTGCTCGTCTCGGTTTTCTTTTGCAGCTCGGTAAAGCTTGCTGGATTAACCGCCGATAGATAGGCCATAATGCCAAGGCGCAAGCGTCCATGAATGATATCGTCAATCGCCTGCAGGTTCAGCCCGGCATCTTCATGCTTTTCATTTTGGCTATCCACCCGCCGTCTCCTTGCGCAGCTCAATCAAGCTCGGAATAACACCTGTTAGCAAAACACCAAACGCCGAGATGAAATACACTTCGCCGCGATTGGCAAAAATCGCCGTGAGACAGACAAAAACAAGTCCGGCCCAACTGGCCAATCGCAAAAACGCCTCCCCCGTCATACGCCCGAGCACGGCTTGGCTCATGGCGGCTGTCGCAAAGGCCAGCGGCATAATAAAACTAAACGCGGCACGCGGGAGTTGATTGAACTCGGTGCCGACAGCGATCGAGATGGCAAAGACAAAGATAAGTATGGAGGAGAACGGCCAAATCGTTGCGGCGACCTGATTTGCGGCTGTGCCTGCACCAGGTTTGCGCTCCAGGCCGCGCGCCAGAATGAGCGATAAAACGCCGCCCAACACACCAAAACACATCCATAGAAAGCCGATATTCTGCGGTGGTATTTCAATAATTCCGGTCGCAACGAGGCCATTCGCAATCAATGTTGGCACGAGTAAAACCGTCCACATCAGGCCGATACGTCCGCCCAAGAGCGGGGATTTTTGACCTGATTCCGCGAGCGTCTTTAGATAATCCAAGTCCGATAGCGCTTGATTTTTATCCATTTTCTTCTGCCTCCTAAATCTCTTTTCTAAATTAGTTTGCATTACAAACTTACTTGTGTCAAAAGGTTTGTATCACAAACTAGATTGAAAGGAAAACTAAAATGTTTGTACGCCTACCCAAATCACTCGCCGCGCTTGGTGTGATGGCCTTGCTAACAGGCACAGCCCAAGCCCAAGAGAACAATCTATCTGTTGAGCTAACAGGTCTGCATGCCTCTGAAGGCAAACTCTATATTTCAATACAAAAGGAAGAAGACTTCATGGCGCAAAGAGGCCATGGCGGCATCTTCGAGGTCACAGAGGCCGGAAACGAAACATATGCTTTCACGATTCCCGCAGGCGAATACGCCGTATCGATCTGGCATGATACGGATAATGACGAGCGTTTCTCAATGGATGACAACTGGGTTCCAACCGATGGTTGGGGCATGTCCGGAACAGCAAGCGCCGATAAACAGCCGCGTTTCGACGAGGTGAAAATCGCTATTGCGAGTAGCGGAACATCTGTTCGTATTCCGATGGTTTACCCAAATTAAGTCTACCCATCAGAGGATTGGCCAGCTTCTTATATGGGGCTGGCCGTCCACGTCTCATCCTTCGCCGAACTGCATTTGTGCCAAGCGCGCATAGAGCCCGCCTTGCTCGACAAGTTCCTCATGCGTACCACTTTCCACGATGCTACCCTCATCCATCACGATAATGCGGTCCGCCTTGCGCACGGTGGCGAGACGGTGCGCGATGACAAGTGTTGTGCGGTCCTTGCTCGCTTCTTCCAGCGCTTTTTGCACGAGGGCTTCATTTTCAGAATCCAACGCGCTGGTCGCTTCATCCAGCAATAAGACTGGCGACTGACGCAGCAAGGCCCGCGCAAGGGCGATGCGTTGACGCTGGCCGCCAGACAATGCCCGCCCCTTTGCACCGAGGGCCGCGTCCAAGCCGCCCTTCTCTTCGATAAATCCCCATGCTTCGGCGCGCTTGGCCGCTTCGATAATTTGCGCATCGGTATAGCTCGCATCAAAGAAGCTAATATTGTCTCGCACGGTGCCGGTAAACAAAACGGAGTCTTGCGAGGCATAGGCGAACCCGCTGCGCCAATCGGGCAGCTCGACATTTAGCGCTTGTGTCCCGTCTAGCTTCAAGTGTCCCGATTGCGGGTCGAATAGACGGAGCGCCAGCCTGAACACGGTGGATTTGCCCGCGCCCGATGGCCCGACCAATGCAACAAATTCACCCGCCTCCACCTTCATCGAGAACTGGCTCAACGCGCTGATCGTTTCAGCCGTGCCGTCCGCATCCATTTTCTTATAGGTGAACGTCACATCAGAAAATTCCAGCTCCCCGCGCAATGGCCGGGCGAGCTGGACCGGCGACACAGGCGCTGAAATTTCAAGCGGTGCGTTTAATATTTCAGATGCCCGGTCTGCTGCGCCAGCGGCCCGCATGACCTCGCCGTAAACTTCCGCCAACATGGACAAGCCCGAGCCTGCAAACATCGCATAGAGCACCATCGAGGTCAGCTCTCCGCCGGTTAGCTTGCCCTCTGTGACCCAAATTGCACCGAGCCAAAGCACAGCCGCGATGCCGCCAAGGAAGAGGACTGTCACCATAACCATCATCACAGAGCGCACACCATTGCGGCGCATCGCGGCCTGAAATGTTGCCTCGACAGCCTCGCCAAATGATTGCCTGCGCGCCGTCTCTCGAGAATAGGCCTGCACCATTTCAATCGCGTCCAGCGCTTCGGCCGCATCTGCCCCTGCATCAGATAATCGCGTCTGGGTGCGATTGGACAGGTTTCGGATGAAGCGCCCTAGAATGAGTACCGGAATAACCATGATCGGTAGGAGGACCAGCAATAAGACGCCCAATTGCCAATTGACCCAAAGCATGGCGATTAGCGAGCCTACTGTATTTAGAAAGGTGCGCGTACCAAGCGACAGGGATGTGCCGAGAAAGCGCTCGATAAGGGACACATCGGCGGTCAGGCGTGACACGGCCTCACCGGAGCGAATACGCGCATGATAGCTGGGGCTAAGCGCCAATAAGTGCCCGTACATATCCTGCCGCAAATCGGCGGCGACACGTTCGCCAAACCGCGATACGAAGTAGAATCTGAGGGCACCTGCAACGCCGAGCCCGATAGCCGCGATCAATATCAGCGAAAAGCTGGCATCGATTTGCTCTCGTATCTCCCCTGCCTCACCAGACCCGCCAAACCCGGCATCCACGGCGCCGCCGAATAATAGCGGAATGGCGAGCGATACGACCGACCCAAACAGCAGAAATATCGCCGAAATAATGACGGTAATCGGGTGGCGCTTCATATATCGCCATAGCAATCCAAGCGGGCGAACCGAGCTGGCGCGTGGCCGACTTTCGTCCTGACGCGTTTCTGGCTGCGTTGTGCGCCGGTCTTCTGTCACAGCCCGCTCAGAAACACTCATACTTTTTGCCTTGCCTATTATCGCCGTTTCTCATATATGACGGCCCTTAGATATTATTGCATGCTGAGCCATGCGGCATTTTGTATATAGGATCAAGACGATGAAATCCGAAGGCCACCCTGATTACCACTTTATCACCGTCGTGATGACAGATGGAACCGAGTATCAGACCCGCTCAACCTATGGCAAGGAAGGCGACCGTCTGGTTTTGGATATTGACCCAACAACGCACGCTGCTTGGACAGGCGATACAAACGCCCTCCTTGATCGCGGCGGTCGCGTGTCACGCTTCAACGACAAATTCAAAGGCTTTATGTAAGCCTGAAACAAAAATGAGCTCCCGAAAGGGCCTCTCCATGAAAATGGTATACCCCTCGGACAAGAGTTCGGGGGGTAATTTTTGTTTATTGGGGCAATCAACATATGCTAGGGTGTGATTTGCCCCCCCTTTGAAATTGGGAAGTAGGAACACGTAACATGACCTTATTGCACGGATTTCGTATATTGAGTGCCGGTTTGGCGACGGCATGGATGTCAGGGGTGCTGATCGCGACAGCGCAAACACCTACTTTTGGCATTGAACGCGGCAGCGGTAAGATCATTTGCACAGATGACGGCGACTACACCCCGCGCGATGACGACCCAAGCTATGCGCGTGCCGCAGCCTGGGACAAACAGATTTTTGGTGATCAGGAAGTGCCGTGCTACACGCCGCTGACGGATTTGGACGCTGGTGTCTGGAAGCAATCTGAACCCTTTGCTGGCGCAGATGAAAATGGCAACCGCGCCGACTTTCGTATCTATGTCTTGCATGACACCTATTCATGGACGCTTGGCTCCACGGTCAAAATCGAATTGAATGGCGTCGAAGCTGATCCTCAAACCATTTTTCAAGCGCCAAATTTTAAGGAGCGGTTTTGCTCTTCCAATACAGCATTTGCATTTGGCACATCGTCTCATGAAGGTCCGCGCGGACCGAATGAGCGAACGGCGTTAGCACGCTCGGAAACTGTCTCAAATGCACTGACAGCTGTGCGCATTAATTGCAGCGAAGGGCGCGTGCCAATCGTTTTTGGCGTCAATCTCGGCGAACATAAACGTGATCCTTCATGCCTCAGCAAGGCCTGCAGCGCCGCCCAACGCCGCGTCATCATTATTTCAGCGGATGAAATCACGACAGGGACAAACCTGCCAGGCGCGCTCTCTAGCGGCATACAGGAGCAGCGGGTGTTTAAGGGCTTAGACGTTGAAAACTACAGCTTATTTGACATAAAATCCTATTGATAACAGCATCGCTCATCCCGCGTTTGGGATGTCTCGCTTTTACAAGCTGCGTCCAAATTGCATGAGAGCCTAGCCCTCTCTAGAAGTTGCCGCTATGGTTAACCCTCAGATCATAGAAAATGAGGGTAATTGATCATGAACTTCGAACAAATTGGCGCTAGCGTTCAAAATCTGCTTCAATCTATAGGCGTGGATATGACCAATGAGCAGCTTCTGTTTTGCTCAGGTATTGGGGTCATTGCAGGCTGGCTCGCAAGCCAGATTGTTGGCGGCAAGGGCGGGCTGTTCCGTTACCTCGTTGCGGGTATTTTGGGGTCGTTTCTTGGCCCGCTTATTATAAGCTTCACAGGTTTCGAATTGCCAGATTTCGGTATTGCTTATGCCAATGAAGTCCTCGTCGCCACGGTCGGCGCGGTCGCGGTTGTCGTGGTTGCCCGCATACTTGGCTAGAGTCTAATTTCAGACAGGCGTGAGTAAAATAAAAAGCCCCATCTCAGCTAAGCTGGATGGGGCTTTTTAATGTTTCCAAGGGGCATCCCCCTCCGTACAGATTATAAGGCTGCGTTGCTCGCACTATCGGTTTGGGCAAACCGTCTGTCATTGGCCCGCCGTGTCTCAAGCGCCCAGCTTCCATCTGCCTGCTGACATGCATCGAACTTGCCAATGCGAAGCGCCGTTTCATAGGTCACGCTCCGGCATGTCGCGCTCACACTTATAAGCTCAGCGGATGTCTTGCCGCGGATATTTTTGATCGCTTTCGGCGCGACCCGGCCCTGCAGCGGCGTCAGTTGTTCAGGGTGGACATAGCCAAACCCAACACCGGAACGGCCAACCAAGACCCAGTCGTCACCGCGTGTTCCGGTAACGTAGCCAAGCTTTTCAACAGCCCGCCCTGCCGGGATCACCGTCAGGCTCTTCTCAGCCAGATAATCTGGTGCCGCCCGGAGCGTCGCACCAATCGGCACCTTTACCCATTCTGCATCGACTTTGAGCGAGCCTGGTACAGACATTAGCGAATCAACCTTTTCCAAAGGTGTTTTGCTATCGACTGTATATTTCTCGCCGAAGGTCATCTCAATAGCATCACCATTTGGCAGTGCATGCTTTTTAGTTTGCCCAGATTTGGCATTCGCCAGATCAAGCCGTATGCGCTGACGAAACTTCCGGTCGGCAAAAGCGCGATATGCAATTGGGTCACCAACGGCCTCTGCAACCAAGATCATGCTGGCGGTGTTTTCTTCAGATTTGAGCAGGCTTGCAAAGCTGGCAATCTGGCTCATGTTTTCGCCATCATTATGGTCGAGCCAATTACCGCTCGCGCCCCGGCAAAACTGCATAGGCTGCATCTGCTTGCCAAGCGGCCCGATAAAGCCACGCCGACACTTGGTATAAACATGGCGCGCCTCATAAACAGTGGCGCCATTAATCTCAGAATACACAGTCCCCAACGTGCCTTTATGCGCGCCGGCAACCTTAAGGTCTGCAGGCGAGATGAAGCCGACCGCCAAACCTTGTTGGCCCATAAGATACCATTGAGCGCCGTTTTCATCTGTGTAGCTTGCCATGCGCTCGATCAGCTGATCTTTCTTGACCACACGGTGCGTAAGGCCGGAATGAAGCGCCGGGGTCGCATGCAGCATCACATCCTGGCGCGCCACATACCAGCCACCCGCAAGGACCATATCATGTGGCAAAGCCGAAATTTCGCTGACCCGTGCAAATTCAAACTCTCTTTGAACTTGGCGAGACTGAACCATGGTGACGCGAATGCGCTGGCCATCTTTCGCTTTCAAACTGACTGAGCGCCCATCAATCTCATCGTCGAGCGCGCGCTCCATATCCGCTGCGAGCCACATCTGTTCGGCATGGGTTAAATCGGAGCCAGCTTCATAGGCAATCGCATTAACCCGTTGTGCAGCTGATCCTTCCTCCATGCGGCCTGTGTACATGCGTGTCGGAAGCGACCGGCTTGTTTGTTCTGGCGCTGGCGTTTGATTGACCGTACTTGGCGCAGGCGGCGGCGTTGGCTTCAGGCTTGGCGCCGGAGCAACCTCCTCAATAAGAGGTTCGATTTTCTTGCGAACAATATAGTTCGCTTCAATCGGTGCAATCTCTACCTCGTCGGTCAGCGCGAGCGTCTCAGCAACAGGCGGCTTTGGCGTCCCTTCCCCAGCAAGATCACTGACGATGCCTGTATCCACATTGACATCGACCAGTTCCGCGCGGCGAATAAGGTCCAGGTCGCTCGCATCCACGGCTGCGCCTGTGTGCACAGCCGAAACCGTATCAATCGCGACGGGCTCTTGTGTTAGCGCAAGATCGGGCGTGCCTTGCGGGTTCACAAGGATCATACCCAATGCAAAGACTGAAACGGCTGCAACAGGAATACCAGCCGTCATCCAAAGCGGCAAGCCGTCTGGGCTATGCCCAAACCAATCATTGCCGCCGGCAGCTGCCGCGACCGGCGCATGGGCGGCGTGCTCATCTCGTGCAGCTTCAGCTTCGATTGCATCGAAATCAGGCGTCGGCATTGCCAGCGGTGTCTTCAAAGGCTGCTCATCAGTCAACGCCGGTGTCACATCTTCGACCGGCTCAGCGATGCGAGGCGTCCAATATTTTTCTTGCTCGAACTTTGACTGCTGAGCGGCAACAGCGTCTCGCAGCCAATAGGCTGGCGCCGGGCGTTTTGAAGCTGGCGCAGCAGCGGCCTTGCGCGCTTCCACTTGCTTCAGCA
>CAZXTI010000070.1:0-7581 GCA_964643565.1 uncultured Hyphomonas sp.
ATGCGTATTCGCCTGATATTCAACAGGAGGGGAGCTTTTTCGATGAACGCGTCAAGCTGACCGCTGGCCTCCGCTATGACCGCCTGCGCTATGATTTTGACAATAATCTTGCCGATGTGCCGGGCGATGCGCGCTTGCAGGTTGGCGACCGTGTGGACACGTTTGACAATTTCAGCCCGAAAGTTCGCCTGCTTTGGGATGTGACCGATAGCCAGCAGCTTTTTGCGCGCTATGCGCGTGGGTTCCGCGCGCCGCGTGCGAGCGAGCTTTATGAGCTGGACGCCGATCAGGCAGAGTTTGAGCTGGATGTGGAGACGTTCGATAGCGGTGAGATTGGCTGGCGGGCAAACTGGCTTGGCGGGCAAGTGTCAACCGAGCTGATCGGTTATTATCAGGTGACGCGCGACGGCGTGGTGACGCTGGCGCAGACCGGGGCGGGTAACATTTCGATCAATGCAGGCTCCTCGCGTTTTGCCGGGATTGAGGCGGCGGTGAGCGCGGACTTGCCGTGGGGCTTTGATGCGGCGCTGAGCTTTGCGTGGCAGGACTTTGAGTTCCGTCAATTTGCTGCTGAGCCCGGCTCTCCCTTTGACGGCAATCAGATTGAGGAAGCGCCTGAAACGATTGGGAACCTAACAGTCAACTGGACGCCGGAATTTTACGACCGGGTGACGGTGACCAGCCGTTTGCGTCATTTAGGGCAGTGGGCGCTCAATTCTGGGAATACGCTGTTCACGGATGATGAATATATCTGGACGCTGCTGGGCGAGTGGCGGCTGTCAGACAATCTGGCGGTCGAGTTTCGCGTGGAGAATGTGACCGATAATAATTTCGCCAGCTTCGCGGATGCGCCATTCTTTGCGCCAAACGGACGGGCACGTCCCGGCCAACCGCGACTGTTTAGCGGTGGCTTCAAAGTCGCCTTCTAATCTCCAAGCTCGGAGGGGCGGTTGCCCATTGTATAGCGCGGGCCAGCCCCGCGCGCGGCTATGCCATCTTCGGGATTGTAAAGCGCGCAAGCCTTGAGCGAGAGACAGCCGCAACCAATGCAGCCATCGAGATTGGCGCGCGTCTGTTCAAGCCGCACGATTTGCGCGTCGATGCGGGTTTTGATTTGTTTGCTGATTTTCTCCCAGTCCTTTTTGGTCGGCGTACGCTTGTCGGGTAGGGAGGCCATGATGCTTATGATTTCTTTTAAGGTGAAGCCGAGCTGCTGCATGATCATGATGAAGGACAACCGGCGAATGTCGGCGCGCTCAAAGCGTCTCTGGCCACCGCTATTGCGCTCCGGCGTGATCAGGCCTTTGGCTTCATAAAAACGGATCGCGCTGACTGAAAGGCCTGTGCGGGCGGCAAGTTTTCCGATGGGTAATCCGGGCAAAAGTTTCTCCCAAAAATAGCTTGACCTCAACTTAAGTTGAAGAATTACAAGAATAATCGAAGCGCTATTTTTGACAAGGAGAAAGACATGACGATAGCATTATTGGAGCACGTAAACCTGACCGTTAATGACCCGAAAAAGACAGCAGCCAAGCTGATCGAAATTTTCGGCTGGCATGTGCGATGGGAAGGGGCCGCGATGAATAATGGCTATACGGTGCATGTCGGCACAAAGGAGCGCTATGTCGCATTATATCGCCCGGAGAATGGGAAGCAGATCGCGCGGGACACGCATGACCGGGCCGATGAACGGGTTGGGCATTTGAACCATATTGCCATCATGGTGGACGATTTGGAGGCGACCGAAAAGAAAGTGCAAGCAGCAGGATACACGCCGGAGAACCATGGTGATTATGAGCCGGGGCGCCGCTTCTATTTTTATGATGGGGACGGGATTGAGTTTGAAGTTGTGAGTTATTCTTAAACTGCTTGCTTCCCGCAGGGGTAGGGCATGATAAGACAGGAGAAAAGGAGGCATGCCCCATGAAGCTTTACCAAACACCGCAAGCGCCAAACCCGGACCGCGTTATTTTCTTTCTACGCGCCAAGGGACGTCTCGATGAGGTCGAACTGGAAGAGATTTCGATCATGGAGCAGGCGCACAAAACGCCGGAATATCGCGCGATCAGCCCGATGAGCCAAGTGCCTGCATTGGTGCTGGATGATGGCCGGACGCTCACTGAAAGTCGCGCGATTTGCACCTATTTCGAAGCGCTCTGGCCGGAGCCTAATCTGTTTGGTGCTGACCCTTATGAAAAGGGCGAGATTGAAATGTGGGATCGGCGGGTCGAACTGATGTGGATGTTGCAATTTGCCTTCTGGTTTCGCAATGCCCATCCAATGATGGCGCCGCTGGAGAAGCCGCAATTGCCGGAAATGGCGGAGAAGTCCGAACGCAATGCGCGCGCCTTTGTGAAACGGCTGGACAAGCATTTGGCCGACAATGATTTCATCGCGGCGGGGCGCTTCTCCAATGCCGATATTACCGCTTTCATTACGTGCGGGTTTTGCCGCGTGATGAAATGGCACCCGGCCAAGGAGCATGACAATATTGGCAAATGGGTTAAGCGGATGAAAGAGATCGGATTTGCCGGTTAGATTAGATTTTAGGGAACTATGAATGAAGCGTTTTTTTGGCGGCCTCGTTGGCCTGATACTTGTTTCAGGACTGGTTTGGTTCTTTGGGTATCGTGACACAACCGAGCCGCCGCGTTTGGGCGCGGAAGATTTTGCCGAACTGGATATGGCGGGCGCGCTTGGCAAGCTGGCTGGGGCGACCGTTGATGGCGGCGCGCCGGGCACGGTGTTGCTGTTTCAGCAAGAGGGGCTGAGCTTTGTTGAAACGGCAGGAACGGCGAACAAGGCAACGGGCGCGCCGATGCCGCCCGATCATCCTTTGCGCATGGCGAGTATTTCCAAGCTTTATACGGCGGCTGTGATTCACAGCCTGATCGCTGAAGACCGATTGTCGCTCGACCAGAAGATTGCGGAGATTTTGCCAGCCGAGGTGATGGACGGCCTGCATAATGGGCCGGATATTACCGTGCGCCATTTATTGCTGCACCAAAGCGGGATCGCGGACTATTATGATTTGCGTCATTATCTTTTCAGCGATTGGAAGACTGAGCCGCTGACATTGGCGCGGACCTTGCCCGTCTCCAAGCGCGGCAAACCGACGGGCGCGGCAGGTGAGCGGTTTGAATATTCCAATATGGGATATATTTTGCTGGGCGCTATTGCCGAAGAGGTGAGCGGGGAGACGCTCGGCGGGCTGATTGGGCGTTACATTACAGAGCCGCTTGGGGCTACCGAGACGGTCTATAATGTGAAGCACCCCGTGCCTGATAGTATTCATGGCTATGGGACGATTTTACGGCCTTGGGCGGATACGTGGGATCATTGGGAACATTCCGGGCCGGATGGCGGCCTGATGGCGCCTGCTGATGAAATTGCAGAGTTTCTGGAAGCGCTGTTTTTTGAAGGCGGCGCGCTCGGCGATATTGGTAAGGCCATGCTGGCTGAGGAGGGCGCGAGCTATTCCGATAACCAGTTGCAGGCGCTTGGGCCGCATATTTTGCTTGGCGGCGATGGCTTGCGCCTGATTGGTCATTCCGGCGACGTGTTTGGCTATCAGACCGTCGCGTTCGCTGTTCCGGAGCGCGGCTATGTCTTTGTTGGCCAGATCAATTGCGACTGCGATGATCTGTCTGGATCAATAATTGGCAATTTTGTCCGGATGGAAGCGGCTGTCTCAGGCCGGTGAGCCGTGGAGGTCGTAGTCGTCGGCGTCTGTGATTTTGACGCTGAGAATGTCTCCGGCTTTCGCCGCATCATCCATGTCGGTTAGGTGGACCACGCCGTCGACTTCCGGTGCGTCGGCTTTGGTGCGGCCAATGCCTGTGCCTGCTACGTCGCCGAGCCCATCAATGATGACATCTTGCACTGTGCCGATTTGAGCTTGGGCGCGCGCGGCTGAAACCTCGGCCTGGGCTTGCATGAAGCGGTGCCAGCGGTCTTCCTTGACCTCTTCAGGAACGTGGCCGGGTAAGGCGGCGCTGTCGGCGCTAGCGACATTTTCATATTTGAAGCATCCCGCGCGGTCGATTTTGGCTTCGCGGATAAAGTCGAGCAGGGTTTGGAAATCTTCTTCGGTTTCGCCCGGAAAGCCGACAATGAAGGTGGAACGGATGGCGAGCTCTGGCACTTCAGCGCGCCAGTTGGCGATACGGGCGAGGACTTTGTCCTGATTGCCGGGGCGCTTCATGGCTTTTAGCACATTGGCTGAGGCATGCTGAAACGGAATGTCTAAATAGGGCGTGATCAGGCCTTCAGCCATCATCGGTATAATCTTGTCGACATGCGGGTAGGGGTAGACATAGTGCATCCGCGTCCAGACGCCGAGCGTGGACAGGCCGCGTGCTAGTTCCAGAAAGCGGGTTTGATATTCCTCGTCTTTCCACATTTGCGGCGCATATCTCACATCCAATCCGTAGGCTGATGTGTCTTGCGAAATGACAAGCAGTTCCTTGACGCCGGAGCGTACGAGCTGTTCAGCCTCGGTCAGGACATGATGGATTGGACGGCTAGCGAGGTCGCCGCGCAGCTTCGGAATGATGCAGAAGGAGCAGCGATTATTGCACCCTTCAGAGATTTTCAAATAGGCGTAATGGCGGGGCGTCAGGCGCAGGCCCGCTTCCGGCACGAGATCCATATGCGGATTGTGGGGCGGGGTGAGGTGTGTGTGCACGGCCTCCATGACTTGCTCATATTGGTGCGGACCGGTGACGGCGAGCACGGCGGGGTGCGCCTGCTCGATCACGTCCGGTTCTGCGCCAAGGCATCCCGTGACGATAACTTTGCCATTGGCCTCGATGGCTTCCCCGATCGCTTCTAGGCTCTCATCGCGCGCGCTATCGAGAAAGCCGCACGTATTGACGATCACGAGGTCTGCGCCGTCATATTCGCCTGACAATGCGTACCCTTCAGCGCGTAGGCGCGTAATGATACGTTCAGAGTCGACAAGAGCTTTCGGGCAACCGAGCGAAACAATGCCGACTTTGGGCTGGCCTGACGCGGCTGGGGTGAGCGAAGATTGGGTCATGGCGGGGGTGTATCGTTTTGTGCAGGAAAGGTCTATACAGAGGTGCAATAGAATGGAGCTGTCTTATGCGAATTCACTATTTATCTGTTTTGGTTTGCGCATTTCTCGTTGCTTGCGGCGCGCCGTCTGAACCCGTTGCATCGGCCGAGCAGACGGTTGCGCCTGCTTCTGAGGCTGCGCCAAGCTTTGATGGGGCGAATGCTACGGTCAATCATATCGGAAATGCCGGATTGCTAATCCAGCAGGGCGCGACGAAAATCCTGTTCGATCCGCTCTATCGCAATGGCTATAATAATTATCATCTCGTGCCAGAAGCGGTAAAAGCCGATGTGCTGGCGGGGGCTGCGCCATTTAATGACATTAATGCCATTCTTATCAGCCATGCGCACGGCGATCATTTTGATGCTGAGGACATTGTTTCGTTTCATCAGGGCAATCCAGATGCGCTGATTATTGCGCCCGCTCAGGCGATTGAGGCAATCGAAGAGACAGGCAAGGTCACGGACAATTTGCGCGCGCGCTTTGTGCCTATGGGGCTGGAGTATGGGCAAGACCCGCTCAAGGTTGCGTTTGAGGGGCTGAGTGTTGAAGCTGTGCGTATTCCACATGCAGGCGGGCCGGGAAGGCGCGCGATTGAGAACTTGGTTTACCGCGTAACGCTGGAAGGCGTAGCGACGGTGATGCATATGGGCGACGCCGATCCGGCGCTGGAGCACTTCACGCCTTATGAAGCACACTGGCAGACGCGTAAGACCGACACAGCCTTTCCGCCATATTGGTTTTTCCTAAGCGCTGAAGGCATTCAGATCGTTGATGATGTGCTCAATACGGGTGATGCGATTGGCGTGCATGTGCCAGTTAGCATTCCAGATCCGCTTATTGCGAGTGGCCGGAATTTCTTCGGTGATCCGGGCGGGGTTAGGCGGATTGAGCCAGCGTCGAAAGGGGCGAACTAGCTTATTCGGTCTCCTGACCCAGACTTTCTATGAGCCCCCGAATACCCATGCTGTGACTATTAAGTGCGAGTACCATCTCGTCACCATCTGTCGACAAAAACGTCCCCGTTACGGGTCCGCTGTCTCCCTCAGAGAGATACGGTCCACAACTGGTTCCAAACACAGGAAGCACCTCGATTTTTTTGCCGACCAGATGAGGGTGAGTTGGGCTTTCATAGACATGGCCAATAAATCCCGCGCTCTCATCTTGCTTAAAGAAGAACCAACTGCGTTTCAGATGAAACGTGACGACGCCAGCGAATTCATTTGGCTCGGTTGCGGTATAGGTACTTGGCAACTGGGACGAAAAAATGGTGATTTGATTATCTACCGTATCGCAAGCTGATGCAGAATTGTGCAATGTTGCGCCGCTGATAATGGCGATGGTGGTAAGTCTAAAAAACGATTTAAGCATAATGCTGCCCTCCTGAATGGCGATTTTACTAACCGTTGAAAGCGGAGGGATTGGGTCCGTAATGCGACGATTTGTGGGCAAGCTATTCCTGTTCGGGCGCGGAGTCATCTCCGAACCCGGATTTGTCCCAGATATCCATGTTCCGATGTGTATCAAGGGTAAGGCGTGGGGAAGGGCCACCCGCTTCGAGGAGCGAACCTGTCACAAAACCCTGATCCTTATCGTTCAGCCATGGCCCACAACTTGTTTCAAGAAAAAGTGGAAGATCAAGCAGGCTTCCAACCAGATCCGGGTGCGTAGAGCTTTGTACGATCTCGGCGCGGAATTGTTTGTTGTCCGTTGTTTTGAAGATGCCCCATTTTCTTTTCTGGCGAAGGACAATCAGTCCGGCAAAGTCACTTCCCTCGGTTGTTTCTGGCATGGAGGGGAGGAAGACGGTTCTTTCAAATTGCGCGCCTTGGCAGGCAAAAGCAGGGGCTCCCAAGGTCAGCCCTGTGATCATTATAATAATAAGCGTTTTTATATGCGTGCGACCCATGTCATCTTCTCCAGCCCAATATGAGACCCATGTTATAAGCGAAACAAGATCGCATTTTGCGTATTTGATGACGTTTTTAAGGCGCGCCTTAACCGCCGAGCTTGATGCCTTTTTCAAAAGTATTATAGAGCGATTTGCTGAAGAATTACTCGTCCGAACTCAGGGGTAATCTATAAGAGTAATACTTCAGGCTTATCCCGTTTGCGTTTTCATAGGATGGTGAGAGTGCGCCTCGGACCGTGCCTTGCGCTCCTATGGAGGGGCCAATAAATTTTCCAGGCGAAGACGATGGACATGGCCCATTAGCCCAGTCCATTAAATTCGGAATTATAAGCAGGTTCCGCCCTACGAGATCAGGGTGGGTCATGCTTTCCAAAACTCTGACTTTGAGTTTGTTTTTATTAGACGAGAAGAAAAGCTGAACGCTTGACCTTTCAACAAAGATAATTTTTCCGACGAACTCGCCCGGGAACTGTTGATCGGTAACAAGTTGCTCTGCGTCATCCCAAAAGATTGTCTCGACGCGGTCCAATTCAGGCGCAGGAATCGCAGTGCAAGCGAATGCAGGTATACAAACCATCAGCATGCTCAG
>CAZXTI010000071.1:0-7446 GCA_964643565.1 uncultured Hyphomonas sp.
ATCATACAGATTATCGTGTGAAAACAGGCGTGTACCAGCACATTTGCCACAGCCGGACTGTGAATTATCCAGCTGGGTCGTACAATCTCGGCACAAAATACCCATATGCGTTCATGACATGTTCTTATGCGAAAGACAAACTAAATCCGAGCAATTGTAAACATAGGTTAACGATATTGGGACAATAATAGGCACGAAAAAGAATCGGTATGATTCTAAGCAGGTTGAGTTTATGGCGGAAACGCAGAAAAAATCTGTCCTCGTGGTCGAGGATAATGAGCTGAATATGAGGCTCTTTTGCGATTTGCTCGACGCATTCGGCTATGAGGCATTTAAGTGCGGTGACGGGGAAAGAGCGATCGAGATCGCACGAGAAAAAAAGCCCGATCTGATTATTATGGATATCCAACTTCCTGTTGTTTCAGGGCTCGATATTACGCGCTGGCTGAAGGATGATCCTGAGCTTGCGCATATTCCGGTTCTTGCTGTAACGGCGTTTGCGATGCGCGCCGACGAACAGAAGGTGAGAGAAGCTGGCTGTGAGGGCTATCTCTCCAAGCCGATTCAGATGACAAGTTTCCTACGGGCTGTCGAGGAGTTAATCGGAGGTCAACCGGTGTCATGAGTGCGCGTATCCTTGTCGTAGATGATATTCCCACAAACCGTCGTTTGCTTGAAGCCAAGCTTGAGGCGAGCTATTACGAAGTGCTTCTCGCCAATGATGGTGTGACAGCGCTGGAGATCGCTGAGGCCGAACGCCCTGATGTTATCCTTCTGGATGTTATGATGCCGGGTATGGACGGGTATGAAGTTTGTCGCCGTCTCAAAGCAAATCCGAATACAGCCTTTATCCCGGTCGTGATGGTGACAGCGCTTAGCCAGCAGGAGAGCCGCCTGCAGGGACTTGAGGCGGGCGCCGATGATTTCGTTACAAAGCCGTTTGATGATTTTAGCTTGATGACCCGCATCGAGGCGCTGCTAAGGTATAATGCAGTGGCGGCCGAACTACGCATGCGCGAATCTAGCGGCACGCACGGTCCAATGATCGAGAATGAATTCGAGCAGGGCGAGATGACGCGGCCTTCGCGTGTCGTTGTGGTCGATAATAATGAACGCCGCCTTGCCCGTATTGAATCCTTTTTGCAGGCTGGCGGCCACTATACCGCGAACCTTAAAGCCGATACTGGCCAGCATGGTGGCAGTGGCATTGACGTGATGATATTGCCGCTTGATCAGGAAGGGTTTGATCCGCTGCGGCTCTGCGCAAAATTTCGGATGAGCGAACGCACGCGCGCCGTTGCAATTCTCGTTGTTTGTGATGATACCAACCGCGATAAGGCGATGAAAGCTCTGGAGCTTGGCGCCAGTGATATAATTCTTGCGCCTGTTGACCGTGACGAGCTTTTGGCGCGCGTCCGTACCCAAACACGCCGCATGCGGTATATTGAAGTATTACGTCGCCGCGTGGATCGCGGCATTGAGCTGTCGATCATCGATCCGCTGACGGGGCTATATAATCGACGCTATATGATGGACCAGCTCAAGCAATTGCTGGATCGAAGCTCACAAAGCCATGAAAGTCTCTCAATCGCCGCTTTTGATATTGATCATTTTAAGCGGGTGAATGACACTTATGGACATGATGTTGGCGATGTTGTTCTGGAAGAATTTGCGCGTCGCTTGAACGAGAATGTCCGTCCGACAGATATTGTCTGCCGCCCCGGCGGTGAAGAGTTCCTCGTGATTATGCCGGGAACGCCCGGTGACAAAGCCTGCTTTGCTGCTGAGCGCGTGCGTCGAAGTATTGCCGATGCGCCCTTCCTTGTGCCTGCGCAGGATCTACATTTGGAGATTACGGTGAGCGCAGGCGTCGCGACAGATGAATATTCCGATCAATCTACCGACACCTTGTTAAAGCAGGCCGATGACGCGCTTTACCGCGCCAAGAAAGCCGGGCGCAACCGCGTCGAAAGTGTTGCTGCATAAGTTTGTCGCTCCGGCGTTTTCGCGCATTGCTTCCCCAAAATAAAAGCCCGGCCATTGGCCGGGCGTTTTAATTCAAGCTGAGACAAGTGTTTACTTGATCTTGCCTTCTTTAAACTCAACATGCTTGCGCGCAATCGGATCATATTTCCGCATGACCATTTTTTCGGTCAGATTGCGTGGGTTTTTCTTCGTAACATAGAAAAACCCTGTTCCAGCGGTGGAGTTCAGGCGAATTTTGATCGTTGGATTCTTGGCCATGGTTGGTATCTTTCCACACAGGAATTAAAACTGAACGCGCTTATTGGCGATGTCAGGGCGGGAAGTCAAGCAATGGCGGCAGGAAATTTCTATAGCCGTGTCATGGAATGCCCGCTTCGGGTCCAGCGCAGAAGCGGCGGCGCGGGCTGATTTGACGGTTTGGCAACGCGCTCACCGATCTCGCCGAGCATAAACCGCGTCACCGAAGGCAGGTCCAGCGCGATCGCATCTTCCAGCGTCACCCATTGCAAATCGGACAATTCTGCCCCGTCCACAGGTGGGCGATCATCAATCAGCGCCTCGCGCGCATCGGCCATGAAAAACCGTGCATCGAAGCGTTTCGGGCGGTAAGGCGGGGTCACCGCGCGCCCAATAAAGCGCAAACCATGCAGGCTCGGTTCAGCCCTTTGAGCGAAAAACGCCCGCCAGTCCTTATGCACTTGCCGATTTGGCGCGCTATCGCTCCCTTTGCCTACAATCAGCCCCGTCTCCTCAAACGTCTCGCGTATGGCCGTCAGCGCGAAAGCACGCGCCTTGCGACGTGTCCCAATGGCAAGTAGCTCGGCCGAGCGTGCATGAAGCTCGCTCGCGGCCGGAATACGCCCATCTCCGGGGTCCACCCGCCCGCCGGGGAAGACATATTTGTCCGGCATAAAACTGTGCCGTCCGGAGCGCTTGCCCATCAGCACTTCAATGCGCTTTCCAGCCGGGCGCACCAAGATCAGCGTCGCAGCATCTTTCGGACGCGGGCTGCGCTGATCTTTCAAAATCACATCACCATCATCTTCCTTGTCATAGGCGGAAAAAGATTTTGGGTCGTTAGGTGTGGTCATGAAATATCAATATGCGTGTTATCGGCCGGGTGTGCTGAACCCGCAGGCTCCAGATGGATTTGCAATTTTGTCTTCATTATCGCGCATGCAGGTATAGACATATTCTTCGCCCGGTCTGTCTTCTTCTTGCGAGCCCGTGCTCCACTCTTTGCGCCAATAAGCGTCTTGTACGCAATATTCCGGTCCGCAATTCCCGTCGCTCGCATCAGCATAAGCGCCGCGCACCGCATAAGACGCAACAACGCCGGTATGGTTCAAATACTGGCAGATAGCGATCGAGGTGTCGCCGCGCTCAATATATTTTGCATGCAGATACATATGCGTGGCGGGGTGCTGATTTTGCACCCGCTTACCCTCACGTTCGCCATAGGCCGGCAGATCATCTGTCTCTCCAGCTAGAAAGCGTTCGAGCATTTTCCCGGCTGGAATACAGCTACTCACTTTGGGGCCGTCTCGCGCCGTATCGGCTGCAGCTCCCGAGGAGGTTTGCGCCAACGCGATCTGGCTGGCGCATAGCACCGCGCCAGACATAGCGATCGTTTGCAGGGCGGGTCGTATCATTTGTTTGATATGCATAAGCTTCATCTTTCCGCCTCTATTTCGTTGTCGGCGCAAAGCCGCATCCCACGCTTGGAAACGCAGTGCCGTTTACGTCTCTAAAGCAGGCTTTGATCATTTCTTGTCCGGGCTGATCATTTTCAGCGTCGGGTTGACGCCAGTCGCTGCGCCAATAGTCACCATCCTTGCAAGTGCCATCATCGCACGCCTCGTCATAGGCGTCAGCTTGAGCGCCGCCCAGAAGAAAGGCAGCGACAGTGCTAACATGGTTTGAATACTCGCAGATCCCAAGTGATCTACCGTCGGCTTGGAGAATGTGCTTGGCCTGTCCTCTTAGCCGTGTATTCGGGAACTGCCTCTGCACGCGCGCGCCAGAATATTCACTATAGCGCGGAAGGGCTTTGGCTTTGCCGGATTGAAATAAAGGGTTCATTTCACTTCCCTTAAGACAGGTTGTGACGTTCGAGCTATTAGCGGTCGACGGAGCAGGCGAGGTTGGCGTTTGTGCCAACGCAATATGGCTCGTGCAAACCATGGCTGCGAATAAGATTGATTTCCTCATAAAGCCCTCTCATGTAAACAATTGATCACAAAGTTGACGCCAATTGTGGCAGTATTAAGGCCAAGGACAGTCAGCCGATCAATGGCCTCACGACACACGGTTCCAATTTTCCGGCACATGCACCCAGTCCAAATGGTCGCTATTTTGATAAGTGCCCTCTGGTTCAGGTAGCGGCGGATCAAGGAATAGGCCGCCCGGAACGCCCACATTCCCCGAAAATCCGGGCGCAACCCACCACATCAGCGTGCCGCAATGCTTACAGGCATAGCGACACTGGCCCGGCTGGGCGACCGGTTCGTAAGTCATCCAGTCTCCAGCCCGCTCCAAAACGCGGTCCTCAGGAAAATAAGCATTCCACCCAAACGCCGACCCCGTGCGCCGCTTACAATCATTACAATGACACACCCCGTTCAACACCGGATCATCCCGAACCGTCACTTTCGCATCCCCGCAACAACAGGTTCCCGTTCTCGTCATTTCCTCGCGCGCCTCTTTTTGAACTTTTCAGTTTTGCTCATCTTGCCGCGTTTTTTGGGTTTGCGCTCGGTTTGCGCTTTATTGCCAGCATTACTGGGCTTGCCAGTCTTGCCGGATTTTCCACTTTTGCTGGATTTGCGGGCCAGCGGCTTGGACAGCATTTCCAGCAATAGGCCGCCGGTGAGCGGCGCGGCTTCTTCAAGGCGCACGCTGACGGCTTGCCCCATTTCAAAGCGTTGACCTGAGCTGCGTAAAACAAGCGCCTGCGCGCGGTCATCATGGGTCCAATAGCCGCCGCCGAGCCGCGAGATCGGCACGAACCCGTCCGCGCCCGTTTCAGCGAGCCGGATGAATAGCCCGGCCTTATTCAGCCCCGCAATGCGCCCTTCAAACTCTGCGCCCACCCGGTCAACCATAAAGTGTGCCAGATACCGGTCGGTGGCCTCGCGCTCAGCCGCCATAGAGCGCCGTTCCGTGCTTGAAAGGTGCTCGGCCAGCTCTTCCATGCGCACAGCGTTTTCATCGCCCAGCCCATCCGGTCCAAATTGCATCGCCCGGATCAGCGCGCGGTGAACAATCAAATCCGAATAGCGCCGGATCGGCGAGGTAAAATGCGCATATTTTGCCAAATGCAGCCCGAAATGGCCGATATTCTCCGGCGCATACACAGCCTGCGCCTGTGAACGCAGCACCATTTGCGTCACCACATCCTTGTGCTCGCCTGAGCCAGCCTGATCCAGCAGCGTGTTAAAGCGATGCGTCTGCGGGCGTTCGCCGCGTGCCCATTTAATGCTGAGCGTTTGCAGGAAATCGGCCAGCGCCGAAATCTTCGCGTCCGATGGCTGATCGTGAATGCGATAGAGCAGGGGCGTCTTTGCCTTTTCCAGCGTTTCAGCCGCGCAGACATTCGCCTGGATCATCATCTCCTCGATCAGCCGGTGCGCATCAAAACGCTCGCGTTGGGTGATCGCTTTAACATGCCCATCCTCGCCCAGCTCGACGCGGCGTTCAGGTAGATCAAGGTTGAGGGGCTGGCGTTTGTCGCGTGCTTTGCAGAGCGCCGCATAAGCGCCCCAAAGTGGCTTCAGCACGTTCTCCAGCATCGCTTCGCCCGGTCCGCCGGGTTTGCCATCAATCGCATTTTGCGCCTCGCCATAGGAGAGCTTTGCCGCCGAGCGCATCGTGCCGCGAATGAAGCGATGTTTGCGCTTGGTGCCGGATGTGTCGAAAATCATCTCAACTGCCATACAGGCGCGCAACTCTTTTTCTCTTAAAGAACATGCGTCTGCGGACAACTCCTCTGGCAACATCGGAACCACGCGGTCCGGGAAATAAGTCGAGTTTCCGCGCATCTGCGCTTCCTTGTCGAGCGCTGAACCTTCAGTCACATATGCGGACACGTCAGCAATCGCGACAATCACCCGCCAGCCATCATCCAGCGCTTCAGCATATACAGCATCATCATGATCGCGCGCATCTGGCGGATCAATCGTGATCAGCGGAATACCTGTCAGATCTTCGCGCTTCACTTTGGCTGGCTCAGCCGTCTTGGCGGCCTTAATCACCTCATCTGGAAAATCGGTCGGAATACCATGCGCATGGATCGCCAAAAGGCTCGCTGCGCGTGGATTGTCCGCCTTGCCGATAATCTCTGTAATGACAGCCTTGCGCGGTCCATAGCTACGCGCGCGTCCGGTTGGTTTGAGCTGCGCGACCACCAGAT
Source organism: uncultured Hyphomonas sp. (assembly GCA_964643565.1). GTDB lineage: Bacteria > Pseudomonadota > Alphaproteobacteria > Caulobacterales > Hyphomonadaceae > CALLCD01. Next base: position 6,398 of record CAZXTI010000071.1, read on the forward strand.
CGCCGTCTTCTGCGTTTTTCGCGTCGCCTTCATCAACCACAACTTCGCGCCGGTCCTTGCGGTTAGCAGGTGCGACGCGTCCGCCGCCATTGCGCATGCTTGTAAAGAGGCCCGTCAGCGTCGAAGATTCCCCGCGTGGCAAAGTCTTTATCAGCTTGGCGCGCCAACCCTGCTTCGTCTCCGTCAGCTTACACAAAGCCCGGTCGCCCACGCCCGGCTCTTTGACTTTCCGCTTACCCTGAATGCCCGCATAGATAATGTTCGGTCCAAACAGTCCGTCGCGACCAACCGCGCGCCCAATCAGGTCGCCATGCTCATCAATTGTCTCAAATGCAATAATCGTGGTCGGCGGCGGGCGGCCTGCCTGCGCATAAGCGCGCTTTGCGGTGCGTTTCAGCTTCCCCTCAGCTTCCAATTCTTTCAAGATATGGCGCAGTTCCGCGCGGCCTTTCCCGGTAATGCCAAGCGCACGCGCAATGTCACGCTTGCTACTCGCTTCTGGATGTTCGGCTAAAAATTTGAGGATAATATCCCGATTAATGATGCTCATAGCTGCGGTATAACCGAGTTTTACCCGCTTGTAGGCAATAAATTCGAAAAAGCCTTGATTTTCAGCCTAAAAATTACACGCCCTGTAAATTCTGATTAAGAGTTTGCCTGTAGGAATCAAGCGAGAGAGTTATGGGAATTCTATATGAACGCCGCGATGATGGATAACCTACCTTTGCCTGTAATGGAGCTTGAGGCTCTGCGCGATGAGCTTGGTAATATGACCAGCTTGAAGTTTGTCAGGGTGAATGCCGTAGCCCAAGAGAACATGTCATTAGACGGAGGGGCTTTAGAGGGGCGCACGCTTTGCTCCATTCACCCTGATATAAAGGATACGCATTATTATCGGGCTATCCTGGAAGCCGTTCAGAAAAAAGAACCGCGCTCTATAATGATTAAAAGCGTCCATAATCCGAAATATTTGGGCCGCTACCTGCAATTCATTATAAACCCAAGCGAACATGGGTGCGTCATAATTACGAATGATGTCACCGATATTG
>CAZXTI010000072.1:0-7430 GCA_964643565.1 uncultured Hyphomonas sp.
GCGATGGCTTCACCAGCCGGAGCGAGCTGAGGGGCATCATCAGGTGGTAAAGTGTCCATGTTCAGGCCTTAAGTGATTTAAATCTCACCCAAGGCTAACATATATACGTCCAGCAAAGCTTCTTGTTCTTCGCGTTCTGTCCGGTCGAGTTTGCGAAGGCTGACGACTTTGCGAAGCGCTTTGGTGTCATAGCCAAAGGCTTTTGCCTCGCCATAGACTTCTTTAATTTGGTTTGCCACTTCGGCTTTTTCTTCTTCCAGCCGCTCAATGCGAGCGACGGTCTGGCGCAATTTTTCGCGCGCCGTTTCAGTAAGGTTGGCAGTGGCTTCAGACATGGATGTCTCCGATTATTAGAATCAATTTTGAGAGCGGAGCTTTACTGCGAGATCGCTTCAATTGGAAGCGTCCTTATTGTCTCGGCTATCGCGGCGCCATGGTGATGGTGGGGCATATGTCCGCCCGCGTCCAGGGCGATGATTTTCATCTGCGGGGCTTGTGTGGCAAGCCGCTCAGCATGGCGCTTCGGACTGATCACCGTATCAAGCTCACCAGAATAGAGCGTGATCGGCATGTCCAGTTCACCATAACGGCTTTGCTGCTGGGCAAGCTCACCGCGCAGTTGTACCACGTCGCGCGCATTGGCCCGAAACTCTGACGGGCGGAACAGCAACAAAGCGCCAGAGTCTTCAGTATAAGTTTCCGGCGGGGTTTCCGGGTGGAATGTCCCGGCGATGCCAGCCTCAAGCTGGCTTGTGCCAAACAGCGGCATGAGCTGCGTAAATACCGGCCCGATCAGGTCGCGCGCGGCCAGCTTGGAATACCAAGCCGAGGAATCGCTGCCCCAGTCATGGGTAACAGGGGCGATCAGGACAAGCGCGTCTACTTTTTCCGGGTAATCGAGCGCGAGGCGCAGGCCAACCGCCCCGCCAAAACTGTGGCCAACAATGATCGCTTTCTCGTCAGGCGCGAGCGCATCAAGCACGCGTGCCATCTGCGCGGCCTGAACGCCAAGCGTACGCGATCCGGCCGGGCGATCAGAATAGCCATGGCCGGGCCGATCAGCCAGCAATAGCCGGTGCGTGTTTTCAAGTCGCGGTGCCAAAGTTTTGGAAAACTCTTTCGCATTCGCGCTGGCGCCATGGATCATAAGCACGACGGGCCCAGAGGCGCCGCGTTCGACCACATGGACGCGTTGGCCTGCCTCGCCGATAAATTTTCCCGTGGCTGGAAAGCGCGCTTCAACCCGCGCAGAGAACACCATGGCGTATATCGTCACCAGGATCAGAGGAACCAAAATGAGCGCGACAATGAGCCAAAGTAGAATTTTCATAGAGATTGTCCACTGGAGCTAGGCGACAGGCGAGCTGCGCCGCGCTTTGCCGGGACAAAATGCGGGTGTAGCTCAAGCACTTTATTGTAAGCGGCAAGCGCTTCCTTGGTTGAGCCGAGCGCTTCTAAAATGTTTGCGGTGCGAAACCATGCCGGGAAGTGTCGGTCTTCAATCGCGAGAACTTCACCAAGGTCGCGTAAGGCTTCGCTATAATTTTCATCTTGCAGGAAGAGGGCAGAGCGCTGAAACCAGCCTTCGGTAAATTCTGGCGAGATAATCACGATCCGGTCGTATAGCTCACGGGCCAATTCAAGATCGCCATTCTGTGCGGCAATATTGGCCCGCTCCATCAGCAAGTCTGTTGCGCCGGACTCGCTTTCGAGCAGCGCGGCCAAGACATCCGCTTCTGGCAGCGCCGCGTCCTGCTCACTGGTTGCCTCTTTTAGCTTCTCAAATAGCTCGTCGCTCGGCAGGGCCGATGCAGGCAGAGCCGCGCTTAAAAAGACACTAAGAATGAGAACACAAAAACGCATTGAAAACCTGTTATGAAACACTTCGCTCACCTTAACCTATAAGCTCGAACTTCTTAAGGGCGATTTCAAGGCATTCGGCAGTTGTGAACAAATGTGTTTGAAAGCCAAATTGCGCCGCCGCATCGATATTGTCCTGCCGATCATCGATGAACAAAATTTCGCGCGCGGTTGGTGCCCCAACGCGATCAAGCGCGATTTGGTAGATTTTCGGGTCCGGTTTGACGCAATTTTCCTCCGCAGACACGACGACATCGCGAAACCGGCGTAAATAGGAAAAATATTCTCGCATCTCCGGCCACGGGTCTTTCGGCATATTTGAAAGCGCATAAAACGGGATATTTTTCGCATCAAGGCGATCGATCAGGGCCGGGACACCGTCAATATAGCCATCAAACATCTCCATCCAGCGTCCACGCCAGGCATGTATCAGATCGCTATAATTTGGGTGAATCGCAATCAAATCAGCCGCATTATCGGCAAAACTGACACCGGCATCATGGCGCGTATGCCACGCCATTGTACAGATATTATCAAGGAAATGCTGGCGCGCAGCCGCATCCGGGATCAGTTTTTTGTATAAGCGTGCGGGATCCCAGTCGAGCAGGACACCGCCAAGATCAAACAGAACAATACGCACCGGAACAGATGTGTCCGCGGGGTTGTTCATGTTAGAGTTAAGCTTGTTTTGCTTTAAAACGTGGGTTCGTCTTGTTGATGACGTAAACACGGCCACGGCGGCGCACGACTTTGCAATCGCGGTGGCGGGTTTTAAGAGCTTTAAGAGAGGATCTGACTTTCATAGCGGTCGAGCCTTATTAGCGTTATAACTTGCAAGAGAGCGGGAGATATATGAGCCAACCGTCCAAGTCAATACGTATCGTGTTAGGCACATGGTAAACTCTATTGGAGAAAGTAAGGTAGCTGAGGATAAATTTATGCAAACTCTATCACGACAGATACGTTATACATCTCTTGCGGTCGTTTTAGGCCTCATCGGGGCATGTGCCGCGACGCCGTTCCCGGAATCTGATCCACAGGGACCTGACGGGCAATTTACGGCGCAAAGCGTGCCGAGTATCCCGCCATTTGAAAGCTCTGGCCATGCTGGCATTGATGCGTGGCGCGATGATTTTTCAAAGCGCGCCATTCGCGCCGGGCGCAATCCAGCGATCGTATATGAAGTGCTGCGCGATGTTGGCCCGCTGGAAGCGTATCTTCCTAAAAATCCCAAGCCGAAGCCGAAACAAAGCGATGTCTCCGAACAGGCAGAGTTCTCCAAACCTATTTGGGATTATCTACGCACGGCAGCCAGCGATAATCGCAAAGCAAACGGCGCAGCAGAGGTCGGCAGCGATGCAGCTCTCTTCGAACAGATCGAGGCCGCATACGGGGTCGACAAAACCGTTGTCGCCGCCATTTGGGGCATGGAGACTAATTTCGGTAGCCATATCGGTTCCTTTGATGGACCCGAAACACTCGTCAATATGGCGGTTGAAGGTCGCCGCGTTGGTTTAGCTGAAAGCGAACTTCTGGCAACAATGCAAATTCTTGAGCGCGGTCTGGCAACACGCGAGCAACTGGTTGCTGGCTGGGCCGGGGCGATGGGGCAAACCCAGTTCATGCCATCGACCTATCTGGCGCATGCAGTCGACTTTACAGGCGACGGCAAGCGCGATGTGTGGAGCTCACGCGCAGATGCTTTGGCGTCGGCTGCAAATTATCTGAATGAACTTGGTTATGTCTCTGATGAGCCTTGGGGCATTGAAGTCGCCGCGCCTAGCGGATTTGATTTTGGCATGTCGGACGGGACACGCCGGCAAGCCTCAGACTGGACACAGCTCGGCCTAACCCCAATTCGCGGCGGTAGCCTGAGCGATCTGTCCGGCGGCGCAGAGCGACAGGCGCGTCTATGGTTACCTGCAGGTGCCACTGGGCCGAAATATCTACTCTACAGAAATTTCGACATCTTCCTGAAATATAATCGCTCAAACTCCTATGCGCTTGGTGTTGGCACATTGGCCGATGGCATTGGCGGGCAAAATGGCCCGGTCGCGCCGTGGCCGATCTCTTTGCCAATCCTGTCAAAAGCGCAGGTCAAGCAAATGCAAGCTGGTCTAAATACGCTGGGCTTCGATGCAGGGCCGGTTGATGGGGTTGTCGGCAATGGCACGCGCGCAGCCTTACTTGCCTTCCAGCGCGCCAATGGACTGCTCGCCGATGGCTACCCAACCCCGGATGCACTGAGCGCTGTCCTCTCGCGCGCGCCATAAGGGACATGTGAAACCAGCCTAAACCAAATCTTCTTGGGTTGGCGTATTTTTGACAGAGACATGCGCAAACACTGACAGCGCCAAGAGCATGGCCCCGGCCAATGCGAAGGGGAGTGCGGGGTGGACAAACTCATAGAGGAACGGGCCAAAGAAGGGCGACACAATAAAGCCCATCCCATTGGCCGCGATCACAAGGCCCGCCACATTGCCTTGCAGCTCTGGTCCCACCGCAAGTGACGCGCCGCTAGAAAAGCCCGGACGCGATAGCCCCTGACCCACACCGACGAGAAATTGCGCTGTCACAAGCACAGCAAATGCTTGCGCCGGAATAATCATAAAGGCCCCGATAGCCAGAACAATCGCGCCAACAACCATATAGGCGCGATTGGATAATTGCAGGCGCGGGATCAGAACCAGCTGGGCCAGAAGTGTGCCGACCGCGCCCATCATAAAGGCTGGCGCGGCGTATTGATTGGCTTCTACGCCGACAATCCCTGTGCTCGCCAACTTGTCGATGACGGCAAAGATAAAGCTTTGTGTCAGCACGCCCGTGACAAGCGAAAGACCGACTGCGTAAATCAAAAACGGCAGCACTTTTGGATGACGCCATAAGCCTTTCGCGCCGGGTAAATTCTTCGGCTTGATATCGTCAGGCTTTTGCGGCGGTGTGTTTTCGGGCAAGTAACGAAACACAAGAAACGACATGATCGCAGCAAGGCCACACGCAAAGAAGACCGGGCTAAGCAAACCAAACATCGCAGATAACGTGGCAGCGAATGCCGGGCCAGCAACCGTTCCGACCGAAAACCCCGCCGTCACGGAGGCAATCTCCTGTGTGCGATTTTCAGGACTCGTCCGGTCAGCCACATAGGCCTGTGCAGCCGGGCTTGTTCCTGAGCCGATCATACCAAACAGGGACCGGGCAAACAAAAGCCCAGCCAATATCAGTGCGACGCCTTGAATATATCCCTCAAGCGCCAGCCAGCCGACCATGCCAAGTAGCCCCATAGAGATCGCATAGCCCAACAAGCCGATGGCAACGACGGGGCGCCGTCCAATCTCGCTACTCTTGCGGCCCCAAAACGGGCTGCAAAATGTCCAGACGGCCGCTGAGAGAGAGAAGATTGCGCCGGCTGTCCAATCTGGCATTTCAAGCTGACGGGTCAGGAAGGGGATAACAGCGGCAATAAGCATGGTGTTACCCGCGCCAATGGCGAGCAGGGCTGTAAACAGCAATGAAAAAGCGCCGCGGCGATTTCGCTGCGGCGCTTGTTTCGAAGAGGGTGTGCCTGAGTGCGTCATGGCCTCTGATCGAACGGGTCGATCAAAAGATCAAGTCGCAACGGCTGAAAAAGAAGCTTAACCGTGGCCGCCGGGTGCTGAGACTTGTGGGTGACACTGGCCACTCCAAGGATCAATACTTGTGTCTCGCATCGAGCGGTTTGAGAACTCAATACACGTCCGGCCATATTCGCGAACCACTTCAGTGGCTTGGTCTTCGGCCCATGCGTGCGCACAAGCTGCTTCGTCTGGCGCAGTTGATGTCGCATCAGCGCCGGGGCGGCGGTATGAATTGATGAATTCTGTAATGCAGGTGCCATAGTCATCTACACGTGTTCTAAAGCCATCGCGCTCAGACTGGGCTGATTGCAGCTCTGAAAGCGAGTTGATTGAACCTGGTGTAAAGCGAGGCGCAACAATTTTGCCGCATGCGCTTTCAACCACAGAAAGCCCTTTTTGGGTCTGCGGCTGAGGGCAGGTACGGTAATCATTGGCGGCATATACTTGAGCCGATGCTGAGGCGGCACCGGATATAAAGAGGATGGCGGCAAGCGCGGATTTCATAGGACACACTCCTGTGGTTAAAGCTTAAGCGTTAATATTAACCCTTAAACTTAATTATATATTACTGGTCCGACCCAAATTCTCATTTCGATCATAACTTATCGTCTGCAAAGTCCACACCAAATTCGCCGCATGAGAGAATTTTTAGCAGCCATATCGATGCAATCCTTCGCGTAGCACCCCTCAAATTCTCTTATCAGACCGATTTCCTCGTCGCAAACCCAGTTTGCACATCCCAAGACAACTTGACGGATATTCAACCTGCTAAGGCCTTGTTTAGACATGGGTGGTTAATATGGGCCGCGTCCTAGCGGAGTGAACCCAAATGATACAGATTCTCGGTCTTATCACGCTTTTTATTCTGATTTTTGGTGCCCTCTTCACAGCTGGGGACGGTATTTTGTCGGCGCTTGGCGTCGAAATGGTGCTCATATGCGGCGCCGCATTCGGTATATTAATAATTAGTAACGCACCCAATATCTCCGCAAAAGCCCTGTCAGGTTTCTTGCGTTCCATGCGTGGTAGCCGCTGGAAAAGGCAGGACTATATCGCTTTGTTAACCGTGTTGAACATGCTGTGCCGCCATGCGCGCAGGGGCGGTTTGATCGCCATCGAGAGTGATATCGAGGCGCCACACGCCTCAAAAGTGTTTCAAACTGCACCGCGTATCCTAAATCACGAAACGAGCCGCGAGCTGATTTGCGATACGTTTCGGTTAATGTCTTTGGACCTGTCAAACAAGCAGCAGGCGAGCGGATCCATGCAGCGTTCTATCGATCGGGCCTATGAAACGGAAATGCGCCCGGTCAACGCCTTGCATGCGCTCGCCGACGCATTGCCCGCGCTTGGGATTGTGGTTGCCGTCATCGGCATTATTCGCGCGATGGGTGTGATCGATCAGTCGCCAAGCATTGTTGGCGCGATGATGGCGGCTGCGCTCCTTGGTACGTTTCTTGGCGTTTTTCTCGCCTATGGTGTTGTCGGTCCCGTTGCCACGCGGCTTGGACAAATCGTTGACGAAGAAGAGCGCTTTTATATCGTCATACAGACTGTTTTGTCGGCGCATATAAATGGCATTGCGCCATTGACCGCTATCGAGCTTGGCCGCGCCGAAGTACCATCAGCCATATCGATTTCTGCTGATAGCTTGCAGCACGCTTTGCAGGCTGCGCGTTTTGAAACGAAGCAATCTGCCGCGGCGTGATTAATCCCCATTGACCCGTGCGTCAAAAAGGTGATGATCCCCGGCGATGCCCGAAATTCGCCTTGCCACGTTTAATGTTGAAAACCTGCTGATGAGGCTAGACTTCAAAGCGCTGGGGATTGGTGATATGCGCCAGCGCCTGAACGATATATCAACACGTGATCAGGCCGAGCACATTTCCGGTTTGGTCAATGTGCTCTCAGAAGACGACCGCACCCTTACCGCCCAGGCACTTGCAGCAACACGCG
>CAZXTI010000073.1:0-7420 GCA_964643565.1 uncultured Hyphomonas sp.
CACCTAAATGTTTCTTTCTTTTTTGCTGGATTGGTCCCGCCAAGCTTCAAAAATAGGTTTGCCGAGCAGGACGCCGATTCCAAATGGAACGCTCGCAGCCAACGCGCCAACAATAATAGAGCCGATATCTAGTGGTATCGGTGCATCACGATTCCAAGTGTTGCCAGCATAACCCACAGACATAAATATAATTGGTCCAAATGTAATTGCGTATAAGGCCCACCTATAAATTGAATTGGGTTTAAAAAACTTCCGACATATGCCTGCCATAAATGTAATTAATGCGAAGATCGGCATCCAAAGAAGTCCAAGCCCCATCACTTATGCTCCTTCAATCCAAGCACACGTTTGGCGATGACGTTGAGGTTGACCTCAGAAGTGCCGCCTTCAATTGAGTTGCCTTTGGCGCGCAGCATGGCGCGGGTATCGCCAAGCGCCTTCTTGTCGAAGCCCTCCCCGCTCCAGCCTAGGCCTTCGGTGCCAAGTGCCTCGACGGTTAGCTCGGTCTTTTCCTGATTGAGCTTGGCCGCGCAATATTTTGCAATCGATGTCAGTGCGCCATTGGAGCCCGCCTTGGCTTCTTCCATGCCGCGCCGAATGGTCAGGCCGAAAGCTTGGTCATACATCATATGCTTGGCGATACGCGCGCGCAGGTCACCATCGGCAAGTTCGCCGCTTTCGCGCTGGCCAATATGTTTCATCGCAATATCATGCAGGCCGAGCGCGCCGCCGCCTGCCGAGGCCGCGCCAAAGCCGGACGCGGAGATAGACTGGCGTTCAAACTGCAAAAGCCGTTTGGCAATCGTCCAGCCCTTATTGACCTCTCCGACGAGCTGCTCTTTTGGCACTTTCACATCCGTGAAGAAGGTCTCGCAAAAGGGCGATGACCCGGAGATGAGCTTAATCGGGCGCGTCTCGACGCCCTCGCTTTCCATGTCGAACAGGATAAAGGAAATGCCATCATGCTTGACCGAGGTGTCGGTCCGCACGAGGCAGAAGATCCAGTCAGCCTTGTCAGCATAAGAGGTCCACACTTTTTGCCCATTGATGAGGTAATGGTCGCCCTTGTCTTCGCACTTGGTTTGCAGGTCAGCCAGATCAGACCCTGCGCCCGGCTCTGAATAGCCCTGACACCAACGTGTTTTGCCTTTGACGATATCCGGCAAGAAACGTTTCTTCTGTTCCTCATTGCCGAACTCCAGCAAGGCCGGGCCAAACATCCATAAGCCAAACGAGAATAATGCCGGACGCGCTTTGATGCGTTTCAATTCTCCCGCCAGCACCATCGCTTCAGCCTTCGATAGGCCGCCGCCGCCATATTCAGTTGGCCATTCAGGCGCGGTCCAGCCTTTCTCGCCCATGCGCTCCAACCAGAGTTTTGCATCAGGGTTTTCAAAGCTCTGATTGCGACCGCCCCAGATCACATCCGCATCGCTTTGGAACGGGGTACGCATTGAGGCTGGGCAGTTCTTGTCGAGCCATTGGCGCGTCTCTTCGCGAAACGCATCCAAAGTGTCAGTGTCGCCGAGGGGCATGGTGGAGCTCCTGAGAGGTTTGAGTCTAGCCGAACCTTACAATATTGCGCACACAAGCCAAGCATGCCGCTAGGTCAAAACGGGAATTATTCGCCGTGCGAAATCGTGTCTAAAACCGGCCAAACGGGCTTTTGTCGGGCCCGGTTTCAATCCCGGCAATATTTATTAAATGGACAAAGAGAACGACAAAACAAAACCCGGTGAGTATCAAAACGAAAGGCCACTTGATACGGCTCGGACGTTCATCATTTCGCGGCTCACCGGCTTTTTTGTTTGCGACATAGGCTAAAACCAAAAGGCCAGCCATGCCTGAAAGCGTCAATATCAGATCTAGCATCACACAGTACGACCGTTTGCGTTGGGCCTAGGCGGGATGAAAGCTTGGGATTTGCGTTTCCGTCAAGGCGTGTGGTGTCTTGGACCATGCGTGCGGTGCTTTTGCAAGTTCATAGATGGCCCGGCCCGCTGCGAGCGATTGCAATGGCCAATAGATTGGCGCGGTCAGCATCAATAAGATACGCCGCGCGCCCATCCGTCCGGGGGCAAGCATAACCCCAATGCAATGCGCGATGTATCCGGTCAACAAAAGGGCGATACTCCATGCCGAAAAGCTAAAGCCCGGCAAAAGCATTGCAAGGCAGCAAAACACAGCAAGCGGGCCATGCAAGCATGCCGAGGCAATTGCGCCAATGAGCAGTGTTTGGCTGGAAAGGAATGAGATGACCCCCATTTGCCGGATCACTTTCACGGGTCGCCGCCACAGCACGCCAGCGCTTTGCATATAACCCTTGATCCAACGTGACCTTTGCGGGAGCCAAATATCTGCGCGCTCTGGGGCTTCTTCATGCGTTGGCGGTGAAATCGTTCCGATCCTATAGCCATGGCGAGCAAACCTCAGACCAAGGTCGGCATCTTCGGTGACATTCCAAGCATCCCAGCCCGACACATCTTGTAAGGCCGACACGCGGAAATGATTGCTGGTTCCGCCCAAGGCGATGGGACGCTGGGCTTTGGCCAATGCAGGCAGGATCAACCCAAATTGAATATCATACTCCAACCCCCACTGCCCGGCGATCCAGCTTGAGCGCGCATTATAGGCCCGCAGCGGTGCCTGTACGCAGGCAAGCCTTGGTCCGCCGTCTTGCAGCGCCATAGCCGCTGTCTTTAATTGGGCTGGATGTGGGTGATCTTCGGCATCATAAATCGTTACGATTTGTCCTGTGAGCTTTGCCAGCGCAACATTTAGCGCACGTGGCTTTGTGCGCGGCTTGCCATCGGGCAAGACAAGTATTTTCCAATTTGGCGGCAGGCTTAGTCGACCGGCGGCTTGAATGGTTTCTGTATCATCTGTCTCGACCAGAAACATAACTTCCAGCTTATGTGCCGGATAGTCCAACTGCTTCAGACTTTCCACAAGCCTCGGCAGTGAGCCAGCCTCTCTGTAAAGCGGAACCAAGACCGAGTAAGCTGGCCACGCAGTTTCCATTGCTAAAGTGTCTGCGCTTGACAGGCGCGGTTTAAAACCACCGCGCAGGCAAAGTGCGAGGCGCATAGAAATCAGCAGTGTAAAAAGTCCAAGCAATGCCGTGTAAAACAGGGCCATAAACAGAGCGGGTTGGAATAGTCCAAAGCAGCCGGTAATGATCGCCATTTGCTTTAAAAACGAGCTTTGACGCACCTCTGAGGCACAGCTCCATTCCGGATGGCGATACAATAGACCTTTGCTGGCCAAGCGCACCTCACGCCGGCTTACATGCGTATAGTCATGATCGATGGGGAGTTGTTTCAGCCCAACTTTCTGCAACATCCAAATATGAAAGCGTGGATTCAGGTTGCAAACAATCAACCAGAAGGCGTTGTTTGTGCCCGCTGTAATAATCGCCTACGTTTGCTAGCCCTTATGCCCATGTAAAGAGCGCTTAACTGGCCCTTGGTCCCCTATTGCAAACCCTTCGACCAGCAGTGAAATCATCGCCGAAAGCTCCTCGCGCACCGCATAAGGCGCTTCCATGGGTAGGAAATGTGTTGTCCCCCGAACCGTCTTTACAACGGCCCTTGGATAACGGCGCAAGATCCGCTTCGCTTCTTCTGCAGAAAGGACGGCTTTTTTTTCTGGTCGCAAAATGATCAATGGGACACCGGCTTTCTTGACCCGCCTTAAGGCTCCCCATGGGCGGTTGCGCTGCGCGCCAAATGTCGCCGCTTCCATTTTCGGCGTACACAACAAACTCCAAGTCTGATCTTCACTATCATGAGGATTGTCGTCGGTGCGCTCAAACGCATCGAGTAAATAGTCATCCAGAAACGGCTCACGCCACGTCGCAAATGCACCGCGCCCTTTATAAGAGGCACGGGCCTCGTCAACGGATGCGTAGTCGCTTCTGCGCCGCCTTGCCATTTTTGCCATCTCTAATCTGCGCATCAAAAGACGACTGAACGGCATCAGATGATTGAAGCGGTAAATGCGCGGCGGCAAAATCACAGGATCAACCAACACCAAGCCTTTAACAAGGTCAGGGCGTTTACCTGCCACAAGCAAGGCAACACACGCCCCCATGGAATGTCCAGTCAGTACCAAGCCATTTGGCGCATGTTTTTCAATCCAATGGATGACGTCGTCCCGGTGATGACGCCATGATGCAAAATTCGTCTTGGCTGGCATCGTTGAACGACCATGGCCGCGCAAATCCAGCGCAACAAGACGTGCGCGCAAACCGAGCGGGGCCAGTAAAGACTGGTAGGTCATCGCGTTAAACCCGGTCGCATGCAGAAGCAGCGCCGAAACGTCTTTTATCGGGTCACCAAACTCAACTCCGGCAAACTCACCGCCATCATACGCATGGCGAAACCGTCGAAGCATTATCCTGTCGCTCCAAATACACGGCGTAAAATTTCTGTTGTTCGCGCGACAGGGTTTTCGCGGATTTTCTTTTCTTCCTGCCCAACATAGTAAAACATGCCCTGCAGACCCAGATTTACAGCATGGTCGCGCATATCGCCTTGAAGCTGGTTGGCCAGTCCCCCAAACCCGTTTCGCGTTGCAACGCTATCAAGGGCTTGAAAGGCACCTGACCCTTGCAAGGACTGGTCGAGGATAGGCGCGAACGCTGCGCGTAAGTTTGTCTCTGTCCGGCCACGTAGAAAATCTGTTGCGGCTGTATCTCCGCCGCGCAAAATCCCGACGGCGTCTTCGAGTGTAATTGATTGGACCGCCGAGACGATGAGCCGGCGCGCTTCAGGCATCGCCGCTTCTGCTGCACGGTTCATACGCAATTGTAAATCATCAAGCGGCGCGGACAGGCCGACATTGTTGAGCGTGCTTTGCAATTGCCCAAGTCGCCCAGGCAGCGGGATACGAATCTGGTCATCCCCGAAGAAGCCATTGGTTGCGCCCAACTGGGAAGACACGTTGGTTGCGCCAATTTCCAAGGCTTGTCGCAAGCCCGCCTCAATTTCAAAATTGGATAGCGCACCCGAGTTTTGCCCGCCAACGCTCCCCAAGACACTTTCAAGGGTTCCGGGCGGCAAGGTTTCACAGGACGAAAGACTAAAGGCGGCAATCGCAGCGGCAATAACGTGTTTCATAAGCGGCTCCATTTTGAGGGTTACCGAAATAAAACGTGTTTTCGCCTAAACGCAAAGTAAAAGCAGCAGAAAACGCTGCGTCTAGTTCATCAAGCTAAGCCACATGCGGGCTGACTTTTGGGCCTCGGCGATCTCAGAAGAGCTCATTTCGTCAGCAAGATTTTTGCGGTATTCTTTCGCAACCTCATTGCCCTTTAGCGCAGCAAGGTTGAACCATTTATGGGCCTCAACAAAGTCTTCTTCGACACCAAGACCCGTGGAATAGATCAATCCCATCTGCAACAAGTCTTCATGAGGAGACTCTGGCGTCACCTCCAAAACCGGGGTTTCTAGTTCTACATCAGCAAAAGGCATTTTATCCTCCTTGGATACACCCTCTCCCAAAACGTCCGGCTTTTCGCCATGTCCGACTTGGGCTTTAACATCACTTACCGCTGTGTTGCGGTACGAGGAGAAGAATCGCGGAAAGGTTTTTCGGTTTGGTTAATGGCAAACCGCTCAAATAGGCAGTGTGTTAACGCCTGCGCAAAATCGGTTAAGAAACGACCTGCTTTCAGCGGTATTTTCGCAAGTGACCTCAAAAATTTACGCCAAGAATAAACCATAACGCTTAAATTCCCTGCGCCTTTCAGCTAAGATGACACTATGACTGAATACTTTGACCCGATCTCATTCTCACTGTGGGCTGACGATAAAGCTGGCTTTTCCTCAGCCCTCTTTCGTTCGTTTCAAGAAACTGGCTTTGCGGTGATTACCGACCATGGGCTGGATCAAACCATTATTGATGAGGCCATCGACAGAACAAAGGATTTCTTCGCACTGCCCGAAGACGTTAAACGCAGCTATTATGACGAGCCTAATGGCGGCCAACGCGGGTACACGCCTTTTGGAACTGAAAATGCCAAAGGGCGCAAAACGGCTGATCTAAAGGAGTTCTGGCATACCGGTCGCTCTGGTAAAGCTGGCGACCCTTATGCCGAGCACATGCGCGCGACACCGGACGTGTCCGAAATCGCAGGCTTTAATACAGCAACCCGCGCCTTGTTTGATGCACTGGACACGCTCGGCCAATCCATTCTGCAATCGGTTGCAATGGCATTGATGCTTGACGATGATTGGTTCACGCCGCGCGTCGAACACGGCAATTCAATTTTGCGGCTCTTACATTACCCGGCTCAAACCGAAGCACCGCCGCCCGGTACTGTACGGGCAGGCGCACATGAAGATATCAACGTTATCACGCTACTGCTCGGGGCTGAGGAGGCAGGCCTTGAAGTGCTTCACCGCTCTGGAAAATGGCTCGGCGTGAACCCGCCTGCAGGCGCACTCGTTGTCAATGTCGGGGACATGCTACAGCGGCTAACGAATGGAAAACTTCCATCCACGACGCACCGGGTTGTTAATCCGCCCGAAGCCCGGCGCGGGTTTGCACGATACTCCACGCCCTTCTTCCTGCATTTTGCGCCGGATGTTCTGATCGCGCCATTGGAAAGCTGCATTGAAGCAGGCACAGAGGCCATGCCAGCAATCACAGCGCATGATTATCTTATGGAACGCCTGTTGGAGATTGGGCTGATAAAAGCCTAGGCCTTCACGAAGCGACCCAGCCGCGAATTGATGATCTCATCCGCTTCGGCCATAATCCGGTCAATAAGCTCTTTGCATGTCGGGATGTCATGGATCAGGCCTGCCACCATGCCGCAGGACCATGCGCCTGCATCCATCTCGCCATCCATCATGATCCGGGGATAGACCCCGGCAACTTCTTCAACGATGTCTTCAAACTTAAGCTTGTCACCAAGCGCTTTTTCTTTTTCGAGCAAACGCTCAACCGCATCATTTGTCAGAACACGTTCGGTATTGCGCAGCGGGCGCATGACAAGCCGGGTATCAAGCTCAGACGCGGCGACAATCGCTTGCTTAACATTCTCATGCACGGGCGCTTCCTTGGTCGCGATAAAGCGTGTGCCCATATTCATGCCTTCCGCGCCCATGGCTAGCGAGGCAACCAAAGAGCGTCCATCCGCCTGACCGCCGGAGGAGACAAACGGAATGTCCAGCTCATCGGCAGCGCGTGGGAGTAAAATCATATTCGGAATATCGTCTTCGCCCGGATGCCCGCCGCACTCAAAGCCATCAACAGACACCGCGTCGCAACCAATGCTCTGCGCCTTTAACGCGTGGCGTACCGAGGTACATTTGTGAATGACCTTCACGCCTGCATCTTTCAGATATGGCAAAACCTGCGATGGATTACGCCCAGCCGTTTCAACCGCTTTGATACCTGCATCGATCACGGT
>CAZXTI010000074.1:0-1726 GCA_964643565.1 uncultured Hyphomonas sp.
TGAGAAGATAGGTCGGGGTCCAGCGGATTTTTTGCCAGTTTCGCAGGATGCTTTCTTCGTCGAGTGCTGTCGGCCATGAAAGGCCGCGGTCTTCAAAATAGGCTTCAACGGAGTCAAATTTGCCAAAGCGCTTATCGAGATAGTCGCGATTATAGGGCACGTGCAGCGACATGAATTGCACATTTGGGTGGTCTGCGAAGTGGGTAGCGACAGCGGCAATGTTTTCTGCATCATTGCGGCTGTCATGACACCAGACACCCCAAAAGGTCATCACTGTCCATTTACCACGCAAGCTATCTGAATTGAACGTACCGCCGCCGACCTGCGGAGCCTCGAACTGAAACAGAGATTGCCCGAGCAGATCATGGGTCACCGGGCGGCCGCTTTCATTGCGCAAAATGCCGTCATCGCGGCTGTCAGTTGCATCTTCCGGAATCGGCGTTGAGGCCGTGATAAGCCCCGTATCAGGGATCGCCTCATCTGTGTCTTCAGCGAGCGCAGCAAATGCGCCAAACAGAAGGCCTGCCAGCAAAAGCGTCAGTTGTTTTGACCATCGTTTCATCATCGCGCTCATCGTGTCGGCACCGGGCCATCGCCGCGATAATCATAGAAGCCGCGACCGGTTTTGCGGCCAAGCCAACCTGCCTCGACATATTTCACGAGCAGCGGACATGGACGGTATTTGGTATCAGCCAGACCATCATGCAGGACTTGCATGATTGAGAGGCATGTATCGAGGCCGATAAAATCTGCCAATTGCAGCGGCCCCATCGGATGGTTTGCGCCGAGCTTCATCGCGCTATCAATCGCTTCGACCGTGCCGACCCCCTCATAGAGCGTATAGACGGCTTCATTGATCATTGGCATCAGGACGCGGTTGACGATGAAAGCTGGATAATCTTCAGCATTGGTGACCGTTTTGCCGAGGCGTTCGGCCACACCGATTGCCGCATCATAGGTCGCTTGATCCGTGGCCAGACCGCGAATAATCTCAACCAGCTTCATCAGCGGCACAGGGTTCATAAAGTGCAGGCCAATGAAACGCTCAGGCCGGTCCGTAACAGAGGCAAGCCGCGTGACAGAAATGGAGCTTGTATTGGTCGCCAGAATTGCATGGTCGGGGACAACTTGCGTGACCGAGCGGAAAATCGCCTCTTTCACTTCGCGGTTCTCTGTGGCCGCTTCAATCACAAGATCTGATGTGCTGAGCGCATCCATCTCTTTTTCGGTGCTGATGCGGGCAAGCCCAGCCTTCATGTCATCGACCGAAATCAGATCGCGGGCGACCTGCCGGGTCATATTTTTCTCAATCGTGGCAATGCCCTCTTTCAGCGCCGTGCCGGAAATATCGTTGAGTACAACATCATAGCCTGCCAGCGCGCACACATGCGCGATGCCATTGCCCATTTGTCCAGCGCCAATGACGCCTATTGTCTTTATCGTGGTCATAAATGTGTTTCCGACTTTTTCAGGGCAATTTCAACCCGCTTATGCGCATTGCCTCAATTGTGCTTGCGCTAAACAGCAAAGATCAGGCCAAAACATCCCTGCAATATCACATGGGATGCGGGTTTTGACGATGCGAGGACTTGCACCGCGAGGTGACCGGCGCTAGTGAAAGCTCTGGTCTGCGGGCGTGGTGAAATTGGTAAACACAGTAGACTTAAAATCTGCCGGCCTTCGGGCCTTGCCGGTTCAAGCCCGGCCGTCCGTACCATTTTAGTTT
>CAZXTI010000074.1:1826-3711 GCA_964643565.1 uncultured Hyphomonas sp.
CCGACGCGGGCATGGGTGTCAGCGAATTTGGCATTCTCCCCGGCCAACAAAACATCGCACATCAAGGCCAACTCGAAACCGCCAGTGATTGCAAAGCCGTTGATCGCACCGATGATTGGCCACGGATAGGCTGCCATAGCGCGCGCAATATCTATGTCGCCACCATCCACGCCAAGCGCAAAGCCCGTCTCGCCCGCCTCCTTCAGATCGACCCCGGCGGTAAAAGCCCGCCCCGCTCCCGTTAAAACAACAGCACGGACCGTATCATCTTTGGCAAGCATATTGAAGGTTTTGACAATCTCAGCGCGCAAGGCCCGGCTGAGCGCATTAAGGGCGTCTGGTCTGTTCAAGGTAACGAGCGCAACCGCATCGCGGCGTTCTACGGTAATAATCTGGTCAGACATATCTATTCCTTTAATGCGGTTTGGGACGACGCAGATAGCGCACGAGCGCAACAAGTGCGAGTAATATAATGATCGCCAATGTTGCCATTAACCCATAGAATTTTATCGGTGTCACAAGATCTTTGACGAACAGAATTTCACTTGGACGTCCGCTAAGCGCCATGGCCTGCACGGTATTTTCTGCAAAGTCACAGAGCGCTGCCATCACGGGTAATAGAATAAGCCCCCAGCGCCAGCGCCATGCAAGACGGCAAAGCAAGCCGACAAACAGCGCGCAATAAGCAAACGGATACAAAACATCTAATGTGACCGTACCCAACAAATGGGCTTCTTTTTGGGCGTCGCTAAGTTCGTTCAGCCGGGTGATCGCATCATCGCCGGTCCAGATCATATCGAGCAAATCGCCCTCAATGGCCTGAATGACAAAATAGAAGCTCGTCCCAATAAGCAATGTCGCAATGAACAAGCCAATCAAAACAGGGGTGCGCGTAAGCCAGCCGAGAAGTCCGGGTCTCATTTTGGTGTCCCTTCCTGCCGGATCGCTTCAATGCCGAGCGATGCAAACAGCGCGATCAGCTTTTCCGCCGCAATATCCAGACGCGCACTTTGCGTGCTGCGCGCAATCAGATTTACGCCGTGATCCTGCACGGACTTAAACCATGGATAGGAACCAAATGAGACGTCTTGCATATCATCGGCTAGCTCGCCCAGTTTGATCGCCAGATCGCCCTCTTGTCCGCCCGCGCCGCTTATGGTGACCGAATGCACCACCGCCCCATGTTCCAGCCGGGGACCAATATCTTCCAGCATGGCCCGCGCGATTGAGGGCACACCGGCCAGCGTAAAGACGTTTCCGGTTTGAAAGCCCGGCGCACCGGAAACCGGGTTTTTGACGAGACTTGCCCCGTGCGGAATACGGGCCATGCGACGACGCGGCGCCGTCAGTTCGCTGCCCATCGCATCATAGCGTTCCTGCAAGATGGCGAGCGCTTCATCATTTTCGGAAATGTCAACACCGAAGGCCGCCGCCACAGCATCTGCGGTAATGTCATCATGGGTTGGACCAATGCCGCCGGTTGTAAAGACATAGGTGTATTTTGCGCGTAGTGCGTTGAGCCCGTCCACAATGTCGGCTTGTTCGTCGCTAACCGTGCGGCTTTCCTTGACCGGGATCCCCATTGGCGCAAGGAAGCTGGCGATCTGTTGCAGATTGATGTCGCGCGTGCGCCCTGAAAGGAGCTCATCGCCGATAAGAAGGACCGCTGCCGTTGGGGAGTTTACGCCTGACATTATTCCCCGCTTTTATTAAGCGCATCATAGACAAACCGCGCAGATGTGTCGCGTGTTTCAACGCCGGGGCCGCCTTGACTGAAGATTTGGATCATGCCGATAAAATAGAGATTGTTTTCCGGATCGATCCAGAACCATGTGCCCGCTGCCCCGCCCCAGAAATAGGAACCGGAGGGATGCGGAAAACCGCC
>CAZXTI010000074.1:3811-7390 GCA_964643565.1 uncultured Hyphomonas sp.
TCGGTCATCCCAAGCGGGGTGAAGATGCGCGTATCAAGAAAATCCCCAAAGCTCTGGCCTGAAAGCTTTTCAATCACATAGCCCTGAATATCAACGGCCGCGCTATAGGCCCACGCCTCACCCGGCTGGAACAGGAGCGGCACATCAGCCACCTTATCGATGAAGGTTTGCAAATCCGGCGCGCGCAAAATCTCATTGTCGCGAAACGCCGTATTGGCCGGGTCAGCGCCTGTCAGACCATAGGCAAAGCCAGCCGTGTGGCTCATAAGCTCGCGCATGGTGGGCGCACGCTCTGCCGCGACCAGTTTTGGCGTACCATCCTCATTGGTGCCATCCAGCACGCGTAGTCCCTCAAATTCGGGAATATATTTTGTCACCGGATCATCTAGGCCAAACTTGCCCTCTTCCCAGAGCATCATCATGGCAACCCCGGTAATCGGCTTGGTCATGGAATAGATGCGGTAGATTGTGTCGTCAGCGACGGGTTTTCGATCCTCCAAACCCACAAGGCCTGATTTGAAATCACTAATGACATTACCTTCCTGCACCAGCTTTGTGTGGATGGAATAGAGCTGGCCATCGGCAACATATTTTCCCATACGCGCTTCTAATGCGGCGATGCCTTCAGCGGTGAAGGTCGGCTGTGCTGGGACAACAACGCTGATCGCCTCAGGTGCAGGCGACGCCGGTTCAGCAACCCCGGGATCGCAGGCGGCGAGCACAGCAAGCGTGAGCACGCCAAACGCTGCGCCCGCAATACCTTTTACACAAAGAGCATTCTTCATTCTAAGCCTCCCAGCTATGGAATAAGTATCGTGACGGTTCCGTCATCAAACAGCAAGCCCTGACCGCGCGGCAGATCATGACTTTTACGAAAGGTAAGCGTCGTTCAGGCCGCTGCGTCGAAATAAGGTTTACTACCGGCAACTGTGACGCGTTCCATAACGCGTACAGAGGGGAAATAATCGCTCGCCGCATAATGCTGGCAGGCGCGATTGTCCCAGAAGGCGATTGAGCCGGGTGCCCAGCGGAACCGGCATTGATATTCCGGACGCGCCGCGGTGTGGTAGAGCTTTGCCAGAAGTGCGCGCGACGCCTCCGGGTCCATGTCTTTAATGTGGCTGGTGAACGCACCATTGACGTAAAGAACACGGTCGCCGGTTTCCGGATGGGTGCGGATCACAGGGTGTTCTTGCGGCGGGTATTTTTCATGCAAAGCACTTGGATCCTTGCCGAGACGTTTAGCAAAGACGCGGGCAATATCATGAACCGCCGTCAGCGTGCACAATTGTTCCTTTAGATCATCTTCCAGATCCTCATAGGCCATGACCATATTTGCAAAAAGCGTATCGCCGCCAACCGCAGGTAATTCCATCGCCCGTAGAATGGAGCCAAGCGAGGGTTCCGCGCGCCATGTCACATCTGAATGCCACATATTTTCCTTACCGCGACTGTTCGGGCCATGCGCGATACGCAGCACTTCCGGATCAGGCTGGTTCTTTGGCGTTGCGGGATGAATTTCAAGTTCGCCAAAGCCTCGCGCAAAAGCGATATGTTCCTCGCGGCTGATGGATTGGTCGCGGAAAAAGACGACTTTATGCATTAGCAGCGCTGCGCGAACTTCCCTGATGAGCGTCTCATCGGCCTTTGCGAGGTCAGCGCCAATCAGCTCTGCGCCAATGGCAGGCGACATCGGGCGTGCTTCAAACCGGGTAAATAGATTCGTGCCACCATCCATATTTAGCTCCTTCTCATAAGGATCAAAGTGCATCAAAGTCACAAAAAAGTCCAAATTCTCCTGTCTCAAGAGCTTTAGGAGGCGTTTCACAGCTTACCGAGCAAGCGTATGAACGGACGTTTGCAACGCTTTAGAGAACGGCCTATCTTCGCCGCAAGCTATATTTCAATCGGAGAAAAAATTGAAAAAATTCATGATCCTTGCCTGTGTTGGCATCCTAGCAGCATGCGGTGCTTCTGACGCCGCGCCGTCTGAAGACGACTTCATTGGAAAGATACCTGAAGCCCGGTTGTTTGGTGAAGAATCCGGTGCCATCCAGATGACCATGATCGTGACGGTCACACTTGATCCAAACGATAAGGAAAAGACTTCAAAGTCTGCAATCACCCAGTATTTTGTATGGGATAATTGGGGAAAAAAGACAGCGAAATATCAGCTAGACAATCAAAAAAACATAGCGACCAAAACACTTATGCGCGTCGTACAATCCGGTACGGAGCTGCAAATGGGCGAACCATCCGGGCTTGTTGATCTTACCAAAGGCGAATTCAAAGACACCGTCCCGCGTATCTATAATGAACTGTCCTCATTCGGTCCGGATACATGGTACAAAAATATATATACGGACATTCTGGTCGCAGCAGGTTTTGAGCGCACAGGAGAGTTTCATACGGTCCACAATCGCGAATGCGAGCTGGTACAGGTTTCTGTGCGGCGGTATTGCATGTGGAAAGGGATCCCCCTCTCGGATGAAACGTATAACGCAGTCACACAAGCTGTCGGGTTTGCCGAAGGGGTCTATCTTGGTGAAGTTGACGCGCGCCACTTTGAAGTTGGCGCACTGGACTGGCCGACCGAGGCGATCGCTGACCTGGAAGGTTATGCATACGAATAGGCGTCAAGCTTTCATAATGCGAAAGAAAAACTGGAAATTTCGTGCTATGGCTGGCAAATAGTCTGCCAGCACCGAAATCAGGGATCACCCGCATGAACGATACTATTCTTCTTCCAATGCGCACCGGCGAAATTCGCACGCATGGGCCGGAAGGCTTTGAAGGCATGCGCAAGGCCGGAAAGCTCGTCGCTGGGTGTCTCGATATGCTGGTCGGCGAAGTCAAACCGGGGGTCTCCACCCTGTATCTGGACGGGCTGATCCAGCAATTCGTGATGGATAATGGCGCCCTGCCCGCAACACTGCACTATCGCGGCTATCGCCACGCCTCATGTATTTCCCTCAACCATGTCATCTGTCATGGGATACCCGGTGACAAAGTGCTCAAAGACGGCGACATTCTGAATATTGATGTGACGCTGGTGCTAGATGGCTGGCATGGCGACCATTCGCGCATGTATACTGCTGGCAAGCCTAAGCGGCTGGCTGAGCGCCTGATGGATGTCACCTATGAGGCGATGATGGCAGGCATTGGCGAGGTAAAACCCGGCGCGCGGTTTGGCGATATTGGCGGCGCGATTACAGAGATTGCACGCAAGAACCGTTACAGCGTGGTGGAAGATTTTTGCGGGCATGGCCTCGGTAAACTCTTTCATGATGAACCAAATGTCGTCCACTCAGCGCGCGCTGGTACTGGCCCGGTCATGGAGCCCGGCATGTTCTTCACAATTGAACCGATGCTGAATATTGGCAAGAAAGACGCAGCGATCCTATCAGATGGCTGGACAGCCGTGACGCGCGACCGGAAATTATCGGCGCAGTTTGAGCACTCCGTTGGCGTCACCGAAACCGGCTTTGAGATTTTCACAAAATCACCGGCCGGGTATGATGTGCCCTATCGCGTAGACACCGCATAAATACGGATGGCGTCTGAAGACAAACCAAAACC
>CAZXTI010000075.1:0-3906 GCA_964643565.1 uncultured Hyphomonas sp.
GCCCAGATGAAAAGGTTTGGACAGCGCAGCGATGATGCTGTCGCCAAGATCGAAATCGGTTAGGGCCTTTGATGGTGAGAGTATAAGAAATTCATCTCCGCCGAGGCGCGCAACCGAAGCGGTCTCTGGGCAGATTTCGACCAGCCGCATAGCAACGTCTTTGAGCAAAGCATCACCCATCGCATGCCCATAGACATCATTGACTTGTTTGAAGCCATCCAGGTCAATGACAAATAAATCGCAGACATCAACATCAGGGTCGAGCGCGTCGAGTTGCTCATTTACCCATTTGCGATTTAGCAAGCCTGTAAGCTGGTCATGCATGGAAATATGCACGGTCTGCTTAAGGGCAGATCGCAGCGCGCTGGTTATTTGATCATTGTGAACAATCAGCACAAGCACAGTTGCCGAAATGCAAATTGCAGTTACGATGATGATGCCAGCTTTGGGAAAAATACCGCTGCCAGCCAACAGAGAATTGACTGCATATAGATAGTCAGCAGCAGCTAGAGCCATAATAGCGACGACATTTGCGATGGATACGATCACAATGTCCCGTACTTTTAAAATCAGTGCAGACCCAACTGGAATGAGGTACAACATCTGGGCGGCTTGTCCATTCAGGCCTCCGGAAACAGCAATATCAAGCCATAGCGCGACACATCCAACCGCCATCCAAATCCGGGCAAGATTTTGAACGTTCTTATTTCTCTTGGCTAATTTGTGGCATGTCAAATACCACGCAAACATTGGAACCGCGACGATAAGGTGGAGTTTCGCGTGGCTCAAATTGGTCGTGAAGACTTCAGAAACGCAGGCCAATGCGGCAATCGCCATCGCGAGAATGTTTGCTTGAAGCAAACGGCGACGTTGGGTTTGCTCAAACGTTTCCGGACTTGGATCGCTCAAATCACCATACCCAAATCGCTTTTGCAAAGTGTTCAGATCTGGAAAGATGTTTACCATCCAGCACCCCCGTATTCATCAACCTTGTACAGATTAAGCCCAAGATCCCTAATATCCCGTTGAAAAAAGGTGCTTTTATGAACGGTCTCGTTAATTTAGGCGGTCATTTCGTAAACATTCCGTTGCTCCACTTGCTGTGGCGCTGCTATTTGGGGGAAGGCGCGTTCCGCGCCGCCTAATGTGCGTGGAGCTCTGGTTGGCTGTTTACGGCTCCAGCTCCAGTAAGAGCGCCGGGTCTATGTAGAAATCCCCGTCACGGTCTTCGCGTGTCATATTGCGCCATTTGACGGCCCAATGCAGATGCGCCCCTGTCACGCGGCCCGTCGCACCAATTGCGCCGATAGGGTCACCGGCTGCGAGGACATCGCCAACCTCAACATTCAATTCAGACATATGTAGAAAGATTGAGACCAATCCCTGCCCATGATCGAGGAAAACGGTCCCGCCTTCATAATAAAGGTCATCATCTGCCAGTGTGACGACACCGGCTGCAGGCGCGATAATGGGCGCACCTGTTGGCGCTGCAATATCGTAACCAAAATGCGGGCGCTCCTTGGTTGGGCATCCCTCGGTGACATATTTCCTGACATAACCAAACGGCGAGGACACCACACCTTCAGCCGGGCGAATAAAGCCATCAATCGCGCCGCGCCCTGCATTGAAACTCTTCCAGCCAGCCTGCTTCTTTACCCATGAGCGTGAGGCATGGGCCTTTTGCTCTTCGGTACGTGCATCGATCTTGTCGCAATCAATCCCGCGCAATACAGCCGTTTCATCCTGTCGCTTGGCGATTGGGAGCTGATAACTCGTCATCATGCTGGCTGGTCCGCTTGCACGGATCAGCACGTCGCTGGCCGCTTTTCGCCCGAGGCCAAATGCGACGCTTCCTGTCTCATCGGCTGTGAGCGTGACATCGCCAAGGGTGAACCGTGTGCCGGGCATCCCTTTGCAGATAATCAAACCGCCTTGGGTCAGTGCGCCGCCGCAGGAGACTGGGTGGGCTTTGACCGGGTTGATCTCTGGCTGTGAGGCGGGCAGAGCTTGGCCAGCCATATAGCCAAGTGAGGCAGCAAGGATGGTTGTCTTGGCGCTTGCGGCCATAACCAAGGCAACAAAAACAAATAAAACTGACACACTGACCATATTAAGTGCTTTCGTTTCGCAAAGCGTCTTGCTCCGCTTTTAAAGCCGCGGCGGCGTCGGCATAGGCCTCCTGACGATCGACACTCCAATAGCGAAGGGCTGCAAGCGGGATTTTCTGACCTGTGGAGGCGCAAAACACATAATCGCCGGGCGATAAGACATGCAAGTCTGCGTCTAAATAGCGTAAATGCGCTTCGCCGGGCTGTTTTGGGGTTGTTTTCAACATGTGCGCATTATGCCGAAATTCGACCGGGATTGGAAGAGATAAGCAGAAATTTAGGCTGCAAATAAAAAAGTAAAATTCACTCTTTGTTCTCTAGAACAAATGTGGTACAAAATTTTAGAACCAGCGTGAAAAGTCTAAGTGACTCTCTATGCAAATCGCGCTTTATTGATTACGAACAGGAGACAAGTAATGGCGAAATCAAATCTGAAAATCGTAAACAAGGATGGCGGCGTGGATAAAGAGAAAGCCTTGGAGACTGCGCTCGGCAATATTGAGCGCTCATTTGGCAAGGGCTCAATCATGCGCCTTGGCGATAAGAATGCCATGGATATTGAAGCCATCTCGACTGGGTCGCTCGGTCTGGATATTGGCCTTGGGATTGGCGGCCTGCCGAAAGGGCGCGTGGTTGAAATTTATGGGCCGGAAAGCTCAGGCAAGACCACGCTATCACTTCATGTGATTGCTGAGGCGCAGAAAAATGGCGGTGTATGTGCCTTTATCGATGCTGAGCACGCACTTGACCCGGCCTATGCGGCAAAACTCGGCGTGGACCTTGATGATCTTCTGATCTCACAGCCTGACACGGGCGAGCAGGGGCTTGAAATCGCCGATACACTTGTGCGTTCAGGTGCGGTTGATGTTTTGGTCATCGACTCCGTTGCTGCGCTAACCCCGCGCGCTGAGCTTGAAGGAGACATGGGTGCGAGTCTTCCGGGTCTGCAGGCCCGTTTGATGAGCCAAGCCTTGCGCAAATTGACTGGATCGATCGCGAAAACCAATTGCATGGTCGTCTTTATCAACCAGATCCGGATGAAGATCGGTGTTATGTTTGGTAGCCCTGAAACAACGACGGGCGGTAATGCGCTGAAATTCTATTCTTCGGTTCGCTTGGATATCCGCCGTGTCGGGGCGCTCAAAGACCGCGATGAGGTGATCGGTAATCAGACCCGCGTAAAAGTTGTGAAAAACAAGGTCGCGCCGCCGTTTCGCGTTATTGAATTCGACATAATCTATGGCGAAGGTATTTCCAAAACGGGCGAGCTTATTGATCTTGGTGTCAAAGGTGAGATCGTCGATAAGGCAGGGTCGTGGTATTCCTATAAAGGTGAACGCATCGGGCAGGGGCGCGAAAAAACCCGGCAATTCCTGAAGGATAATCCAGAAATTGCAGCCCAGATCGAAGAAGAAGTGCGCCATAAGGCCGGGCTTCTATCCGAAGACATGCTGACAGCTGAACGGGCACGGCCAAATGAAGATGACGATGATATGGATGGAGATTTGAGCGCAGAAGCCTAGCGGGCGGCGCAAGGAAATTCACACAAAGACAAGTAAGGGAGGCGTCAAATGCTTGGCGTCTCCCTTTTCGCACTTTATATGCTTTGAAAGACTCAATTGCTGCGCTGAACCACGGAATAAATCATGACAAGTGTGAACGATCTTCGCGAATCCTTTTTGTCCTATTTTGAAAAAAATGGGCACACACGAAAGCCATCTGCGCCGCTTGTGCCCGAAGA
This sequence comes from uncultured Hyphomonas sp., assembly GCA_964643565.1. Taxonomy (GTDB): domain Bacteria; phylum Pseudomonadota; class Alphaproteobacteria; order Caulobacterales; family Hyphomonadaceae; genus CALLCD01. The sequence goes on from CAZXTI010000075.1 coordinate 3,850, forward strand.
TGACCCGACGCTTTTGTTCGTGAATGCGGGCATGGTGCCTTTCAAGAATATTTTTAC
>CAZXTI010000075.1:4006-7244 GCA_964643565.1 uncultured Hyphomonas sp.
TCGGAGATTTTTTATGATCACGGCGAGAGCGTTGCTGGCGGCCCTCCGGGAAGCCCGGATGAAGATGGAGATCGGTTTATCGAAATCTGGAATCTGGTCTTCATGCAGTTTGACCAAGCAAAGGATGGCTCTCGAACGGAGCTGCCCAAACCGAGCATCGATACAGGCATGGGGCTTGAGCGTGTCGCCGCCGTCTTGCAAGGCAAGCATAATAATTACGAGACGGACCTCTTCCGCGCGCTCATCGCCGCTGAAGAAGAGGTTTACAAGACTAAGGCGGCAGGTGATCAGCTCGCTTCCTTCCGCGTAATTTCCGACCACCTTCGCGCGGCCTCTTTCCTGATCGCTGATGGTGTGACGCCGTCCAATGAAGGGCGCGGTTATGTGCTGCGCCGTATTATGCGCCGGGCCATGCGCCATGGTCATATGCTCGGTGCGCGCGAACCGCGTATGCACTTGCTCACCAAGACGCTGGTTGACGAAATGGGCAGCGCCTATTCGCAACTTGGCCACGCGCAAAAGGTCATTGAGGCGACATTTGAACAAGAAGAAGAGCGCTTCCAGCGTACGCTTGGGCGGGGGCTGAAATTGCTCGATACGGCGCTTGAGGATTTGGGCGATGCGACATCGCTGCCCGGCGAAACAGCCTTCAAACTCTATGACACTTACGGCTTTCCGCTGGATCTGACGCAGGATATTTTGCGCGGCAAAGGTCTGGAAGTTGATCAGGCTGGCTTTGATGCTGCGATGGCCGAGCAAAAGATCAATTCCGGCGCGGGCGGGTTTAGCTCCGGCGATACGGGCACAGATAAAGTCTGGTTCGATCTGGCCGACCGACTTGGGCCGACAAAATTCTCTGGATACGATCAGGCCTCTGGAACCAGCGCGCTTGCTGCGATTGTTCAGGGCGGGACAGCCTTAAAGCAATTGAAAAACGGCGACGCCGAACTTCTGTTCAGTGAGACGCCTTTTTATGCTGAAAGCGGGGGCCAAGCTGGCGACCATGGCGACATTCAATTTGCCAATGGCGCCCGCTTCATCGTTCGCGATGTGCAAAAACGCGCAGGCCAGCTTCATGCGCATATTGGCGAGCTGGTGTCGGGCGAAATTTCGGTTGGGGACAAGGGCGAGCTTAAGATTGATAGCGTCCGGCGCGCCCGCGTCGTCTCCAATCATTCGGCGACCCATTTGATGCATGCGGCCCTTCGCAGCATACTCGGTGAGCATGTTTCCCAGAAAGGCTCGCTTGTTGAGGCGGACCGTTTGCGGTTTGATTTTTCCCATGGCGGACCGATGACTGAGACGGAATTGGAAACAGTTGAGGCGCAGGTCAACGAGATTATCCGGCGCAATGCGGTCAGCGAAATCCGGCATATGGAGCTGGAGGCGGCTGTGGAATCCGGCGCGCTTGCCATGTTTGGTGAAAAATATGATGAGGAGGTCCGCGTCTTGTCGATCGGCGGCGTTGAGACGGCCGGTGCGCGTCCATATTCTGTCGAGCTTTGCGGGGGAACTCATGTTGAGCGCACGGGCGACATCGCTGTGTTTGCGATCATGTCTGAGGGCGGCATCTCTGCGGGTGTGCGCCGTATAGAGGCAACGACCGGCGCAGATGCACTCGCCTTTTTGAAGGGCCGCGCGCAAGTGGCGCTTGATCTGGCAGCGGATTTGAAAGTCCCGCTTAAAGATGTGGCGCGGAAAGTCAGCGCTATTCGCGACGAGCGTAAAGCGCTTGAAAAAGAACTCGGCGAGGCGAAGCGTAAGCTGGCAATGGGCGGCGGCGGAAACGGCGGCAGCGCTCATGAAGAGATTGGCGGCGTCAAGCTTATCGCGCGCATCGTAGACGGCGTTGGCGGCAAGGAATTGCGCGCACTTGTCGAAGAGGTGCGCGCGCAAATCGGGTCTGGCATTGCAGCCTTTGTCGCGACCAATGAAGGCAAGGCGACCGTTAGCATTGGTGTGACCGATGACCTCGTCGATCGCTTCTCGGCGGTTGATCTTGTGCGCGTTGCGAATGAAGCGATTGGCGGCAAGGGCGGCGGCGGTAAGCCGTTTCTCGCGCAAGCTGGCGGTCCGGCGGGCGGCGATATGGAAGCTGCGCTTCAGGCCGTGCGCGACGCGCTATCTGGCTAAGCTGGCGAGTGCAAACCTTTAGCCATTATAATGTCGTCGAATACTTTACCGCCGACATCGAATTTCCGTGTGCCGATGGTTTCAAACCCGTGCTTTTCGTAGAACGCCATTGCGCGGTGATTGCCCTCATAGGTGCCGAGTAAAAGGCGCGGAGCTTTATTGGCGCGGGCATGTGCGATCGCCTGATCGAGAAGGGAACCACCGCAGCCCGTCCCGTAAAAGCGCGTGAGGACGTAAATGCGCTTCAGCTCAAGGTCGCCGGGCTGCAAGTCTATCGGCAAATCCGGTGCGCAATTCATCGCATAGCCCACCGGTGCATGTGTGCCTTCATGTTCGGCCAGCCAACACGCCGTCGCCGGGCCGCCAAGATAAGCGCGATAGGTCTCAGCGGAATGTTCGCGTGTGCAATGCGCCATCATCGCCGGACCCGGAATGTCATGCGAATAACTGGCAACAAAGGTCGCCACACCAATATGACCCAGCGTCTCGGCGTCAGCATAGGCGGCGCGGCGTATCGTGTAATCTGCCAAAACGGTCTCCCCATAAAAAACGGCGATAGGTTGCCCCATCGCCGTTCATTATCACAATTGGAGGGCTAGCCTAGCTGGCTGCCATCGCATTTTCGAAATTGTCTGAGACGGCTTTCAGGAAGCCTTCTGTTGTCAGCCATTCTTGTTGTGGGCCGACGAGAAGCGCGAGGTCTTTCGTCATTTGTCCGCCTTCAACCGTTTTCACGATCGTGTCTTCAAGGAGCTGAGCGAAATTGGAAACCTCAGGGGTGCCGTCCATGCGTCCGCGATGCATCAGGCCGCGTGTCCACGCATAGATAGAAGCGATGGAGTTTGTTGAGGTCGCTTCGCCCTTTTGGTGGTTGCGATAGTGGCGGGTCACGGTGCCGTGCGCGGCTTCCGCTTCCACTGTTTTACCATCAGGTGACATCAGAACAGAAGTCATCAGGCCAAGTGAGCCATAGCCCTGAGCCATTGTGTCAGACTGCACGTCGCCGTCATAGTTCTTACATGCCCAGACATAACCGCCGGACCATTTCATCGCGGCTGCAACCATATCGTCGATTAGGCGGTGCTGATATTCGCCGTTAAACTCG
>CAZXTI010000076.1:0-7103 GCA_964643565.1 uncultured Hyphomonas sp.
GCGCGCTCATCATTGCAAGCGCTTTCATAGGTCAAGATTAAGGCATCGGAGAACATGTCGAGGAGTTTTATATTCAAACTCAAAAACTCCGGGAACGTCCAATCGCCGTGCTCGTTTCTTAGTTTCAACGAGGCCCATGTGTCCATCGGGTCCCGAACCGTATAGATTTTCTTTACGTCAAAGTGTCCAGACAGAACATTTAGAAGCCGGCTTTCCGTTCTGTTGCTTGCAATGACATCCGTATGGAGATGGTCGCGAATGAATAGAGTTCTGTTTTCACGCATACATATTTTGTGGACATATTCGATTTGCCCAAGGAACATTTTGTGCACTTCCGGCTCGTCACTTTTCGTTTGCAAGCCATATCCCTTGTGGAACTGCCATACCGGGTCAAATGCTTTGGGTAGGCTTCCATCGGGGTGTATTTCAGACAGCACGACAGCCTTGTCTATTCCGCCAATTAGCCTCGACAATATTGTCCCTCCGGAAAAAGCCAGATGGTGGATTGTGTATATTGTTTGCATAAACTCGCGACCCGGCTTTTTCGTAGGGAATGAGGGGGTTTCGTAGAAATAGCCCCGCTTTGGGCCGACCCTAGCTTTTCATAATGTGCGAAGCAAGCCGCCATTTTTGCCAATGGTTTTGAATAATCAAGGGGCTTTGATTTGTTTCAACACGCGACTGGATTTCATTCCTGCGTTTTGCTTGAGGTTCTGATTTTGATAGTGTCATTTCATGGGAGGACGTTAGCATGGCGACAGAGAATGATAATAAAGCCAAAGTAAGTCGATAGATCCGGAGCGATGTGATGAGCCAATCGGAATTTGAAGAAGAACCGCTCTGGCGCGTATTGGATGCCCATGGCTTTCAGTTTCGGCGTACTTTCAAGGATTTGATGGCGAACTATCCGCTCGCATATCATGATCCTTGGCGAACGGATGCGATGTTGTGCGGCTATGGGCAAAAGAAATCTCTGATAGATGGGTTGCAATTGCCTATGCACTTTGTGACCCATGAGGGCGGGGCGACATCTGAAAATTTCCCGCGACGTATCACGAGCCGCATTCGCCAAAGCGAAGATGAGTACGAGAATTTCAAGATAGCGGTTGAGCAGCTTGCCCGCCTTTTCGGACCGGGAGAAGAGAGCCGGTCTAGTAATCATATCAGTCAGAACTGGCATTTTGGCCGTGCTTCGGTGAGCGCTGGAATCTTTCCGCGCGACCTAAATAAACCTGATACCTACAATGAACGGCATAAGCTTGATCCTCAAAGCGTCACGGAATGTTCTGTTGTTATCGAAACGGCGTATTGCCCCGAGCCAAACGAGACGGAGCGGGATGCACTATCAAAAATAAACTGGATTGAAGGCGCAGCGAACTCTGATCTGCCATTTGTGAAGAACAAACCAAATTGGAATGAGTATACCCGCAGGATAAAAGGGCCGTCGCCTTGCGAACATTATGGGTTCGGGATTGGCCCATCAGACAAGACAGGTCGTGCATACTCTGATCAGTTTTTCATTCAAAGATCGGCTCCGGATTTCTTTGAGTTTATTCCGCGAAATCGTATCGGGTCGGTATTGTACCGTCAGGACATGCCTGACCGTGGTCATGGTAGTGTGAGTGTTTGGGTGAAATATTCGCATGCATCAGGAGCGCGGGATGAGCTTTTGCTTTTGCGCGCACCCTATGAACGCGATTTATACAGAACGTTTGCGATCAGGCTTAGTCACAAACTGTTTTGCGACTATACCGAAACGCAAACGCCGTTTTGTGAATTACCGTCTTAGGAGCGGTGTGTCAGACGGAGGTATGTGAGACAGAGTGATGGCCAAGAAAAATGAAAACAAGACCAAAGCGACAAACATAGACCCGCGTGACTATGTGGCCGCTGTTGAGCACAAAACGCGCAAGGCTGATGCTGAAGTGCTGCTCGATTTCTTTGCGCGCATTACCGGCATGACGGCGAAAATGTGGGGGCCGTCGCTGATCGGGTATGGGTCTTATCACTACAAGTATGAGAGCGGGCGCGAAGGCGATATGCTGATAACCGGGTTTAGCCCACGCAAGGCGAATTTGGTTTTCTATATCATGCCGGGTTATCAGGACTTATCAGAGATGCTTGCACGGCTTGGTAAGCATAAGGTCGGAAAATCCTGTCTCTATATTAATAAGCTCGCCGATATTGATATGGATGTGCTTGAAGAGATTGTGCGCTTTGGCGTGACTTATATTCGCGAGAATTACGAAACGGTCGAGGATTGAGCTAAGGGCTTTTTTTTCGCGGCGCGAAGGGTTACATAGCGCGCATGACCCTTATTGTTGCTGCCCTTTATAAATTTGCCGCTTTGCCGGACTATGCTTCCTATAAGAACGGGATCGAAGCGGTGTGCCGTGCGCAAGGCGTGAAAGGCACGATATTGCTGGCCGCTGAAGGGGTGAATGGCACAATTGCAGGCACGCGGGCCGGGATTGATGCGGCGCTTGTGCATTTGCGTGGATTACCGGGCTGCGCTGATCTGGAGCACAAGGAATCTACCGCTGAGACGATGCCGTTTCTGCGCATGAAGGTACGGCTAAAAAAAGAGATTGTGACGATGGGCGTGGAGGGCATCGACCCGACGAGTACGGTCGGCACTTATGTTGAGCCTGAAGATTGGAATGCTCTGATCTGTGACCCAGATGTTGTGGTGATCGATACGCGCAATGATTATGAGGTCGGCATCGGGACTTTCGAGGGCGCGGTGAACCCGAAAACGGAGACATTCCGCGAATTTCCTGAATGGTTCGAGCGCTTCAAGGAAACGAATGAAAAGCCCAAGATTGCGATGTTTTGCACGGGCGGTATCCGGTGTGAGAAATCGACGGCCTATTTGAAATCGCAAGGCATCGAAGATGTGTATCATCTAAAAGGCGGCATACTGAAATATTTGGAGACTGTGCCGCGCGAAGAGAGCAAGTGGGACGGTGAATGTTTTGTCTTTGATGCGCGCGTCTCCGTTGGGCATGGGTTAGAGCTTGGTACTTATGATCAGTGCTATGCGTGCCGTCGTCCGATTACGGAAGAAGATAAGCTGACGGATGCTTATGAGAAGGGCGTTTCGTGCCCGGCTTGTATTGGCGAGTTTAGCGAGGCTGACAAAGCGCGCTTTGCTGAGCGGCAACGCCAGATCCGCCTCGCACGTGAGCGCGGCGAGCTGCACATTGGGGAGAATGTTCAAGGGGGTAAGTCATGAGCGCGCGTCCTGTGCTCTATTCTTTCCGGCGCTGTCCTTATGCGATGCGCGCGCGGATGGGGCTGCTCGCGGCGGGGATAGAGGTGGAGCTGCGCGAAGTGGTGTTGCGCGATAAGCCTGCGGACATGCTGGAGGTTTCGCCAAAGGGAACGGTGCCGGTGCTCGTGCTTGGCGATGGGCAGGTCATTGAGGAAAGCCTTGATGTAATCGACTGGGCGCTTGCGCAGGGTGATGCAGGCGGGCTGTTGGCGGTTGATCCTGAAGCGCAAAAGGCACTCATTGAAAACATGGACACGGTCTTCAAACCGCATCTGGATCGGTACAAATATCCAAATCGCTATCAGGACGAAGCAGGTGAGGCGGACCATCGCGCGCTTGGGCTGGCTTGGATTGAAGCCAATCTTGCGCCGCGCCTTGACGGGCAGCCCAATCTTTTTGGGGCTGATGTCAGTTTTGCGGATATTGCCTCATTTCCCTTCATTCGCCAGTTTGCGCACGTTGATCGCGATTGGTTCTATGCCAGCGCGCCTGCGGCTGTCGGGGAATGGTTGAAACGCCATTTGGCATCTGATCGCTTTGCTAAGATTATGAAGAAATACGCGCAATGGGTTTCAGGCCAGCCCGGTGTCGATTTTCCTGAATGACTTGGAGTTTTCACGGTTTGCGTTAAGCTCTACGAGATTCGGGAGAGCGAGATATGATTCAGCGTATTTTTAGCCTATTTGCGGTCATCCTATTGGCCGGGTGCGTGATTATCGACGCCGACAATGCTTCCATCAATTCCGTTTCATCTGCTGACACGGTGCGCGCTGAAGAAGCCGTACGCTTGGTTCTAACCGAGCAGCAAGCAGCCTGGAACCGGGGTGATATTGATGCCTTTATGGAGGGGTATTGGAAAAGCGAGGATTTGCGCTTTGCCTCTGGCGGGACGGTCACGCGTGGCTGGCAGGGTACAATCGACCGTTATAAACGGCGCTATCAGGACCGCGACGCAATGGGGATTTTGCAGTTTTCCGATCTGGAGGTTGAAGTGGTTGGTTCAAACGCTGCGATTGTCCATGGCGGCTGGGTGTTGACGCGCGCAAAAGATAAACCCTCTGGCCTGTTCACATTGGTGTTCCGCGAATTCACTGATGGCTGGGTTATTGTGAGCGACACCACGACATCGGCGGGGTGAAACAAGGACCGACAGGGGGAGCCGGAGAATGACCAGTAGTCTACATATGCACCCTGAGCCGAAAACGCGGCTTCAGAAATTCGTATCGCTGGAAATCTTCAAAAAAAGCATCGCTGTAATGATTGTACTTAATGCAATCGTTCTGGGCGCGCTGACCTTTACCAAGCCGGGCGATGTTTATCATCATTATTTGACGCTAATAGATAACTGTATTCTTGGATTTTTCGTTATTGAATTGACCTTGAAAATGATCGCTTGGCGCGGGATGTTTTTTCGCTATGGCTGGAATATTTTTGATGTGATTGTCGTCGCGATTTCCTTGGTCCCTGCCTCGCAAACGTTTGCTGTCCTGCGCGCAATGCGCATTCTGCGTATCATGCGATTGCTCCATATTGTGCCAATGATGCGCCGTATATCAGAGGCGCTGTTTCGGGCGCTTCCGGGGATGAGTGCCATTATCGCTGTTATGATGTTGTTGATTTATGTTGGCGCTGTGATCGCGACAAATCTGTTCGGAGCAACGGATAACCCTGAAGTGGCGCAATTGTTCGGTGATTTACCATCGTCTGCGCTTAGCATGTTTCAGGTTATGACGATGGATGGCTGGCGGTTTGAGGTGTTGCAAAAGGTCACTGATGACGGCCACCCCTATGCCTGGGTCTTCTTCTTGATCTTCTTGTTTCTTGCCAGTTTTGCGATTTTGAACTTGTTTATCGCCGTATTTGTTGAGGCCTTGCAGTCCGAACACGAAACTGAGCAAGACGAAAAGATTGAAGAACTAGATGATAAGGCCGACGAGGCGAAACAGTCACGCGACGAGATTTTGGGCATTATGAAAGCGATGCACGCTGAAATTACGGAGCTGCGTGCATTAGCGGCGGCAAACGCGAAAACGGACAAGGATTAGCGTCCGCGGCAATATAGTCCTCACAAATCCCATGATTGCTGCTATAATTGGCGCATGAGTATTTGGCAGCGTATATTGGATATTGGCCGGACACTGTTTGATTCAAACAGCGAACCTGAGGTCGTGCCTGCCGGTATGGAATGTTCGCCGGACCCGCGAGATGTGGGGTTTACTGCCGCTGTCGTGGGGTTGGGGGCGAAATTGGCGAAGGCTGATGGCACGGTGACAGATGATGAAGTTGCCGTGTTTTCCCAGATTTTCCGTACAGCGCCTGAGGATGAACCTGCGGTGCGCCGGGTCTTTCGGCTCGCGCAACAGACGGTGAATGGATATGAATCCTATGCGCGCAAGATTGGCAAGAAATACAAAAATCGCCCTTGTCTTCTAGAAAGCGTATTGGACGGCTTGTTTTACATTGCCGGTGCTGACGGGGTCGTGACGGCTGACGAAATGCTGTATCTGGAAACGGTTTCTGCCGCGTTTGGTTTTGATGAGGCCGCGTTTCGGCGCATCCGTGCCAGTCATTTAGGCGCGTCGCCGGACGACCCTTATGCCATTCTTGGCGTCGCCTATGACGCAGATTTTGAGGATATTCGCCAAGTTTACCGTAAGCTCATGGCGGATAATCATCCAGACCGTGTGGTGGCCAATGGTGCGCCGCGCGAGTTTGAGCTGGCAGCGCATGACAAGGCGGCCGCGATTACCTCAGCCTATGCACGAATTCGTGTTGAGCGCGGAATGCTGGTTCGCCCTGATTGACCTTTTAGGACAATGGCCCCATCTTAGGTACATACAGAAAGATATGTGATGGTTACGCAAAGACAGACACCTTATTCGAACATATTAGGCCGCGTGGCCGATGTGCTTCGTTCAATTTACCGCTTTGCCGGACGGCTTGTGCTGGGCGGACTGGCGCTTATTGCAGCCGGGATCGTTGCTTTGGCTATGACTTTTGTGGGTGTGTTGATTGCGATTGCGGCTGTCATTTCACGTCTTACGCGCGGGACGGGTGGTTCTGCGCGCGCTCGTGCGAACCGTGCAGCAACGCCGGAGACAGATGATGGTGTCATTCTGGAAGCACGCAAAACCGGTCATGGCTGGACGGTTGAGTAAAGCGAGCGGGCGCCGCTCTCGCTAGCGCGATTTTCCGGGTGTGCGTTGAGGCGAACTCTGCTACGTGCTGAGCCATGAAGTTTCATGATTTCTCTTTGCTTTTTGCCGTTTGTTTTGTCTGGGGGCTTAACATTGTCGTGACGCGCTGGGCTGTGTTTGATGCCAGCGTGCCGCCGATCTTTTTTGCCGCGGTGCGATTTTTAGGTGTTGCCGTTCTACTCATCCCGTTTTTGCGGCCCGTGCCGAAAAATATCCGGATGCTGTTTTTTATCTCCTTCTTTATCGGGGCTGGCCATTTCGCATTATTGTTCGTCGGGCTTGCGAATGCAGAAGCGTCTGCTGCGGCCGTGGTCGGCCAACTCGGTGTCCCGTTCTCAACATTGATGAGCATGGCTTTCTTGGGCGAAACGATTGGCTGGCGACGGGGTATCGGTATTACGCTGGCTTTTGCGGGAGTTTTGCTGATCGCTGTGGACCCGGATAGTTTTAGCGTTTCGTTCGGGCTTCTTTATATTGTTGCGGCGGCGTTTATTGGCTCTGTTGGCGGGATTTTGATGAAACGGATGGAGCCGATCCCGGCATTGCAAATGCAAGCTTGGATTGGTTTGTTTTCATTCGCGCCGTTGTTCCTCCTGTCTGCCTTTACTGAGACGGGGCAGTGGGCGACATAT
>CAZXTI010000077.1:0-7087 GCA_964643565.1 uncultured Hyphomonas sp.
TTTACACGTCACTGCGCCAAGCTGATGAGGTTGACCTGAATGATCTGTTCAATGCGCTGAAAGCGGCTGACGGCGGCGAGCGCGAGGCGATTATCGAGAAGATTGACACTTACCAGTCTTATGTTCGTCCAATCATCGCGGATATCGATGCAGGCTTTGGCAATGTGCACGCGACATATCTGCTCGCCAAGGAAATGATCAAGGCGGGTGCTTGCTGCATCCAAATTGAAAATCAGGTGTCGGATGCCAAGCAATGCGGCCACCAGGATGGCAAGGTCACTGTTCCGCGTGAGGACTTTATTGAAAAGCTGCGCGCTGTGCGAATGGCGTTTGAGGAGCTGGGGGTTGATGACGGGGTTATTGTTGCGCGTACAGACAGCCTTGGCGCGGGCCTGACACAGAAAATTCCGGTGAGCCGGGAAGCAGGTGATCATGCGGCGGAATATACAAAGTGGCTTGAGACTGAGGCTGTGTCAGACATCAATACGCTTGACGATGGCGAGGTTGCTATTCAATTGAACGGGTCTTTGCAAAAGCCTGTGCGTCTGCCGAATGGGCTTTATAAGTTCAAGGAAGGGACCGGCGAGGACCGCGTGGTGGAGGATTGTATTGCCAGCCTCACCGATGGCGGCGCTGATTTGCTTTGGATTGAAACGGCAACGCCAAATGTCGCGAAGATTGCCGGCATGGTGAACCGAATTAAACAGGTCGTTCCGGACGCGAAGCTGACTTACAATAATAGCCCAAGCTTCAATTGGACGCTGAACTTGCGCAAGCAGGTGCGCGCAGACTGGATCGCGCAGGGGCTCATCCATGAAAGTTCATACCCAGACGATACGGGCTTGATGTCAGCGGAATATGATGATGACAGGTTGGGAGAGGAAGCGGATGCGCGCTTGAAAGCGTTTCAGACTGATATTGCGCGAGAAGCGGGTGTTTTCCATAATTTGATAACGCTACCGACATTTCACGGGACGGCGAAAATTATGAATGACCTGTCTCATGGTTATTTTGGCGAGGACAAGATGCTGGCTTATGTGAATAATATTCAGCGCGAGGAGATTCGTAAGGGCGTATCAGCGGTCAAACATCAGCATGAGGTCGGTTCTAATCTTGGTGATACGTTCAAGGAAATGACGGGCGGCGACCGGGCGCTGAAAGCGGGCGGTGCGCATAATACGATGAACCAATTTGAGAGTGCTGCCTAAACGGCAATTGTTCCTATCGAGACGGAAATAGGGGCGTTTTCGTAAAAAACAGGCTGTTTGGCGTAAAGCTGGACGGCCTGTTTAAATTTTGGTCAATAAAAAACCCCAGGATATGATCCAGGGGTTTTATGAATTTTTGGATTACTAAAATGGACTGGTTACCATGGCCAGTCAAGGTGCTCCCACAAATCAAAAAACTTTGTCTTATTAGTATTTCGCATTTTTTGCTCCTTCTTCTGAGGATATTATTCCTCAGTAGGGAGCCTAATGAATTTCTGTTAAATTTCAAGTAATTTTATTAGCTTGCGGTAAGCATGTTCGGAAAAGCGTCGTATTCATCAATGAATTGAACGAAGTGGTCCGGGGATAAGGGCCGTGAAATCAGGTAGCCTTGGGCAAGGTCGCAACCAAGATCGGCGAGCTCTTCCAGAGTTGCTTTATCTTCAATTCCTTCCGCAACAACGACCATATTGAGTTTATGCGCGAGGTTGATCGTTGATCTGATCAACATCTTGTCTTCTTCGCTGGTCATCAGTTGGCTGATAAAGGTTCTGTCGATTTTCAATTCTCCGGCTGGGATATTGCGCATATATTCAAGTGTGGAGTTTCCGGTGCCGTAATCGTCGATCGACAATGTCACGCCCGAAGAAACCAGTTTGTGCATGGAGCTGATGCACGTCTCATCATTGGCAAATGCATTGCTTTCGGTGATTTCCAGCACAAGACTTGTCGGCTCAATATCATGATAGGCGAGGAGTGAGGACACCAGCTCACAAAAGCCTGGATTAGAAAGTAGTGACGGCGTTATGTTGATAGCGATCGTAAGGTCGGGGTTTTGCTGAAGCGCATAGCGAAATGATTTAAATGCGCTGTGTACAACGGCGACCGTCAGGGCCTCGATACAGCCGCCTTCTTCGGCCGCTTCAATAAATTCATCCGGCCTAATTTGCCCGCGCTGCGGGTGGGTCCAGCGGGCAAGTGCCTCGAAACCAATAATTTCACCCGATTTGATATTCACTTTTGGTTGCAGGGCCGCGCTTATTTGGCCGGCCTCGATGGCAATATCAAGTTCGCGCTGTTTGGTGATCGTCCACTCTGTTTCTGATTTGTCGCCCGCCTCGTAAATCAGCCAGTTGAGATTATTCGCAGCGGCACGTTTCGCAGAGAGGTTTGCACCAATAATTCTATCCGACATATTTGTGTCAGCGCGTAGGTCGACACCAAATATACCGGTTAAACTAACGGGTAGGTTCCCAGCCGAAAATCCGTTTCTCAGGATCAGATTCAATCCTTCCAGATGGCCAGATAATTGTTCGACAGGTGTATGCGGAAGGAACCAGTAGAAATGACCATTTTCGCCGTGCCAGACTTGGCCATCCGATGTTGCCAAAGCCGCAATACGTTCGGATAGATTCTTGCGATCAGCAGGAGCTAGAAGACCCATCCATTCTTCGAATTCTACAATATGGGCAACGATGAGGGGGCGCGCGTCTTTTTCCGCATAGCTTAACTGATGTAACGCGGGCAGGCCGGAGACAGGATGCGCTGCATTTTTCTCGGAAGACTTCGCCTTGAGCGCGCCATAGATCGAAAATGGCGCTGTGCAGACCACCATCATGATAGCATGGCCGACTGACATAATTATATGAGCGTGATCGAGCAGTAGTTTAACACTCAAAACCATTATAAGTGCGCCGGCAATCATAGCCAATTGACGCAGTAGGTTCTTGCTCTTGTTTATCGCATACAAAAAGGGCAATAATAGTAGAATGATCCAATAAGGCGACAGCTCATATGGTCGACCTTGATGGAGGGTTTCTGCTGCTAATGCGGTAATTGTCGGTTTGCTGTACTGGCCTTTTTTACTGATCACGCGAACCGTTCCCGTGTTTCCCGAGTTTTCAAATCCGGCAATTACAAGCTTGTCTGCAAGTTGCGTGCTTAGTGTGGTTGGGTCGGATTGCGTGAACTCGACATAGGGGATTGTTGTAATATCTATCGCGTAGTCTATGGGAAAGGTTTGACCCGGTTTTCCAAGTTGATCCGTTAGTACGGATTCCGCTGATACGAAATTCAAGCCGTCTCGAGAAATAGTGTAGGTCACTTTTTCGACGCCCCCCCAATACCTGATGGTTTTTTCGTAATGGACTGGAGTGTCGCTATTAATAAGAGTGGCAGGATTTAATGCTCCAGGCTCGTTCTCTATCGGCCAAAATTTTGCGAGAAATACGCGATCAGAATTGGCCTGTAAGAGATCATCCAGTGCCTTCGTATATTCTTGGCTTGTGCTTTGAACCGGCGCGCTTATGACTACTTTTTTTATGCCAGCGTTGAGCAAGGCTTCTATCAGGCCGTACGCTTTATGGTCCGGAATGCTCCCGGCAAAGCCATTCACGCCTGTATATTCATCCACACCGACAACGACAATATCACCAGAGGCATCATGTGCGCGAACAAGATTCGATGCGTCAGTGATCAAAAGGTCAACTGGATCGAACACGTTGATCGCGCCAGACAGCATGAACATCACCGCGATGATGATCAAGTTCCTCTGTGATCTGAGATCGATTTTTCTAAACACAATGCTTGCCTGCGCGCTAAATTTCAGCCCTACCAGCTATCAGCGTACTGTATTTATATTATTATTTTGCAAACTTGGAGCGTTCAATTTGTCATGCAATTATACCTATTATGAACGTATACCAACAAATATGTTAACTTTGGTGGACGATTTGTTTGCTTTCTAGGTCTTTGATGGCTGTATCGGTTAATCCAAGTGACTTTAGAATTTCAACACTATGCTCTCCGGGGAGCGGCGCGGGCGGCTTGGGGGCGTCATCAGTGCCCGGAAAATTTACTGGTGAGGCAGGGGAGGGATATGTGCCGTCACCGGAGCGTTTTAGGATTTGGGTGATGCCGCCTGCAGCATGGACTTGCGGGTCTTCGGCAACTTCGGCGAGGGTTTGAACCGGGGCCCATGCGATCGCTTCAGCGTCGAGGCGCGCAGCGACTTCGTTCTTTGTGAATTTTGCAAATGCACCATCAAGCAAATCGACAAGCGTGGCCGAATTGGCCCGTCTTGCTTTGGCGGTGCTGTAGCGTTCATCCTCGATATATGCCTCAAGGCCAACAGCGCGGCAGATTGGTGGCCAGTCCACATTGCCCTGACGGGACACAATGCAGATCCATGAGGCGTCACTGGTTTGGAAGAAGTTCATGAGGGGTTGGATGGATTCCTTGCGCCCTTTGGTTGAGCCAATCCGGCTAAAGAAGAGCTGAATGGCGAAGTCTGATCCGAGGGCATAGAGGGCTGAACGCAGGAGCGAGGCTTCGACAAGGCGGCCCTTACCGGTGCGCCCAGCCTCAACGAGGGCGGCGCAAATGCCTGCAGCGGCAGCCATGCTGGTTGTGTGGTCGCCAAAGGCGGTCCTTAGCGGGAATGGGTCGGCACCTTTTGGGATTGTTAGCGCTGCAACGCCGGAATGTGACCAGAAGGATGCAACATCAAACCCCGGCTTGTCTGCCGATGGGCCGGTAAGCCCGTATCCGGTAAGGGAGCAGTATACCAGCTTCGGGTTTAGCTTGGATAAAGAGTCGTAATTTAAGCCGGATCGTTGAAGGCCGCCGGGGCGCACATTTGTTAAGAAGACATCTGCCGTTGCGGCAAGATCGCGCAGAATGTCTCGGCCCTCAGCGGTGCCGGTATCCAATATAAGGGATTTCTTGCCGCGATTGTCGAAATCAAAAACCGGGTTATCAGCGATGTCAGTGCCGATGCTTTCAAAGAAG
Source organism: uncultured Hyphomonas sp. (assembly GCA_964643565.1). Taxonomy (GTDB): domain Bacteria; phylum Pseudomonadota; class Alphaproteobacteria; order Caulobacterales; family Hyphomonadaceae; genus CALLCD01. The sequence continues at coordinate 4,998 of CAZXTI010000077.1, forward strand.
TTTCGAATCGGATCGCCGCCTGGCGGCTCAACTTTTATGACCTCAGCGCCCCAATCGCTTAGGATTGAACCTGCACCGGGCGCGGCCATATAGGTTGCATACTCTATCACTTTCAGGCCATCGAGCATCAAATCACCCTTCTTCTTGTGTTGTTTCCTCTTTGGTAAACGAAAATTAACTAAAATTGTTAAAAATAAAGCTTAATTGTTTGCGCAATAGTTCGGTAATTTAAGGGGCAAGCTGATGGGCGTCGCAGCACTAAGGCCAGAATTGACAGAAGACGATATTCACCGACTGGTGAAAGGCGAATCTGCTGAGGAGCGCGCTTCTGTTGCTCACCGTCTGTGCCGACGCATTGCCCGCGACCCTCTGAATGATGATGAGCGCCGTTTCGCGCGGGATATTATGACGATCCTGGCAAACGATATGGCTGAGCTGGTACGCCGAACGCTAGCCATAACACTCAGAAATTCGCCTCGCTTGCCGCGCACTGTCGCGCTAAAGCTCGCTCAAGACCTTGAGTCAATCTCGATCCCAATTCTGGAAAGCTCTCCTTCGTTTACCGAAGAGGACCTTATCGAGCTGGCCTTGTCGGTTTCCGATGCCAAGCAAAACGCGATCGCTGGACGGCCCCTGGTTTCCGAGGCTTTGACTGAGGTGCTCAGCGAGCATGGGACGGTTGAAACTTTGCGCACACTTGCGGCCAATAAAGGCGCGGAGTGGAGTGACCATGCCTATGAGCAGTCAGTGATCCGCTATGGCAATGATGAAACTCTGCAAGAAGCCATCATTAGCCGAGAAGAAATTCCGATCCATATCGCTGAGAAGCTTGTCAGCCTGGTGTCGGGTCATGTCTTTGACATGCTCGTAAATAGGCACGCTTTGCCAGCGCAAGTGGCTATTGATCTTGCTGCAGGTGCGCGCGAGCGAGCAACGATTGATCTTGTTGAGCAGGTTGGGCGCACGACTGATTTAGCCGGGTTTACACGGCAGTTAAACCTGAATGGGCGGTTGACGCATTCCCTTATCACGCGCGCACTTTGCATGGGCCATATGGGTTTTGTTGAGCATGCATTAGCAGAATTGTCTGGCGTATCGCATTCCAGAGTTTGGTTGATGGTTCATGATGCTGGCTCGCTCGGGCTACAGGCTGTGTTCGACCGGGCAGGCTTGCCGCGCAAAATGCTTCCGGCCTATCGTATCGCTGTGGCCACATTCCATCAAACCCGACTCGACGGACAGCAAGGTGACCGATCCCGCTTCCGTGCACAGATGATTGAGCGTGTGCTGACGCAGTTTCAAGCGATCCCGCGGGACGATTTGGATTATCTTCTGGAAAAGCTAGACGCCTATGCAGAGCAGGCAAGCGTGGACGAAGAAGAACCGGTCGCTGAAGCTGCGACAGGGACTGCTTAAGCGTCCGCTCTTGGGCTGAGGCCGTATAGAACTCCCAATGTTTTTAGATAGTCTGCATCGCGCCATTTCGCGTTGCTCGCGACAATCGCGACGCCAGCTTGGGAGGCGTGTTCTAAAAGGCTATTCAAGTCGGCGTCTAGCTCTAAATGCTTCATATCGAAACGGAGTGTGTCGATAAACAGCCATGTGGTTGGGGAGAGATTTACGCCCCAATTGCGGCGGGCATCAACAGAGACACGAAAGCCATTGCGCCGGAATGTGTGCATGAACTCTTCGGCGCGGTGCGGATTGGCCACGATGGCTGCGCTGGAAACTTCCAAGCTAATCTCTTGCGGACAGAATTTGGTTTGGGCAACTGCATGTGTGCAGGCCGTCAATAGTTCAGAGATCGCATTTAGGCCGACATCTGGAAGTGGCAGCGTAAGTGGGCGCGCATGCATTTCTACGCCGTGGCAATAAGCGTCCAGTGAGATGATTTGCTCGTGGAGCCAATTACCGACGCTAGGCGGGGATGTGTCCGCGGTATTTGAGCTTATATAGCCGTGATATTCAAACGCTTGTGCGGTGCTGACAAAGGCTCCGACAGTGTCGCCCGTTGGTAAGTGAAAACAGGGCATGGCGCGAACGGGCAAGGTTTTCGGGTGAGCAGTGGACTGCTGAGGAAAGTGTTGGGA
>CAZXTI010000078.1:0-7062 GCA_964643565.1 uncultured Hyphomonas sp.
CGCGCAGCGCTTCTAAGGCGGTATCCTGATCAGAGAATAGGTGTGTCTTGCCAGCGATAATCTGTCCGGTCTCATGACCCTTGCCTGCGATCAGCAGCGTATCGCCCGCCTCCAGCCGGCTGACGCCTTCAAATATGGCTTGGCGACGGTCCCCGATTTCACTCGCACCCGGAACAGCTTCAATAATCGCCCGGCGAATACTTTCAGGGACCTCAGAGCGTGGGTTGTCATCTGTAACGATCACTTGATCAGCATGACGCGCAGCAACCTCACCCATCAGCGGGCGCTTGAACGGATCACGGTCACCCCCGGCGCCGAAAATCAAAATGAGCCGCCCGGCTGTATGCGGGCGCGCGGCGCGCAAGAGCGTGTCCAACCCATCGGGCGTATGCGCATAATCAACAAATACGCCTGCACCATTATCGGTCCGACCGACAAACTCCATCCGGCCCTTAACAGGCTCCAGCTTTTCCATACCAGCGCACACATCTGCGAACTGCTCGCCCAATGACAGCGCCAACCCGGCAGCCGTCAGCGCATTTAAGGCCTGAAACTCGCCAATCAAAGGAAGCTCAACACTGGCCTCTTCTGCTCCCCACTTGAGGCGCAAGGCCTGCCCGGTCGCGCGCGGCATCAGTTCAACAATTTTCAGATCATCCCCGCGCCAGCCAACTGACAGGCTCGGCGCCTTGGCATCCTTGGCCGCTTTTTCAAATATCGCCCGCTCATCACTGTCGGCATTTACAATCAGCGGCGCGCCGGGTGGCAAGAGATCAGTCACAAGCCGCAGCTTCGCCAAGCGGTAATCATCGAATGTTGGGTGATAATCGAGATGGTCTTGGGTCAGATTGGTAAAGGCCGCCGCGTTCAGCGTCACTCCATCAAGGCGATATTGTGCAAGGCCATGTGAAGAGGCTTCCATCGCGCAATGGGATACGCCCTGACTGGCCAGCATTTGCAATGTCGCATGGATCGCCACTGGGTCAGGCGTTGTATGGCCAAGATCAATATTTCCTTTTGGCCCAACAGCTCCCAGCGTGCCCATGCTCGCAGCTTTGTGGCCGCAATGACCCCAGATCTGACGCAAGAAATCTACCGTGGAACTTTTGCCATTTGTACCCGTGATCGCAACCATCGTCTCTGGCGCAGCCGGGTAATATCGCCGCGCAGCTTGGGCAAGCGCTAGTCTCGGCTCATCAACCTCAATTGCCGCAACCCCGTCCATATCCGGCAAATCATGACCGAGAACAGCCGCAGCGCCCGCCGCAATCGCTTGCGGCACAAAAGCGCGGCCATCTGCGGCAACGCCCTGCAATGCAGCAAACAGGAAGCCCGGCCTCACCGCGCGGCTATCGGCGGTCACCCCGGTTATCTCAACATCAGCGAAACGCTCTGCTATATCCGGAAAAAGTGTCTTTAAGTTCATGGCACGCTCCTTTGCGGGGCGCCATCTAAAGCAGCCTGATCGAACTCCGGGATAACACCCAAAATAGGCGCAATCCGCTCAATGACGTTTGCCGCCACCGGAGCTGCATTCCAGGCTGCCGTCGCGCCACCATCGCCCGCCAGCATTTTGGGATCATCTAAAACGATCAATACGACATATTCAGGGCGATTTGCCGGAAACAGCGCGGCAAAGCTCGTTATATTTCGATCCTCGCTATAAACGCCATTTATTGGCTTTTCTGCGGTGCCTGTTTTGCCCGCAACGCGATAGCCCGGCACATCGCCGCGGCGCCCAGTTCCGTTTTTTACCGCACCGCGCAGCATTTCGATGACAGTTGCCGCCGTTTGCGCCGACATAACACGCCGCGTCACAGGCGCCTCTTCTGTCTCGATAATGTACATTTCAGTATAAACTCCGCCATTGGCGAGCGCAGCAAATGCCCCCGCAAAGGCCAGCGGCGAGACCGCTATTCCGTGCCCATAACTTGAAGTCGCAATAGCAATATCAATCCACTCTGTCGGCAAGATCGGTTTCGCACTTCCCGGCAAATCAATCGGCGCACGGTTTAGCAAGCCATAAGTCTCAAACGCACTTTGCAAGCCTGTTTCACCCAACTTTTGCGCAATCTTCACTGTCCCGATATTCGAGCTTTCAGCCAGCACTGTTGCCGCCGTCATATAAGCGCCCGCCTTATGCGTGTCGGAAATCGTCTTACCCCGCAGCACAATTGGTTTGCGCACATCAAAGCGTTCAGCCTCGCTTAGCACATCTGCTTCTAATGCTGCCGCCACAGTAAGTGGCTTGAAAATAGAGCCCAGCTCATAAACGCCCGTCACAGCGCGGTTGAACCGTTCTGTATCTTCCGCCGCCGCATATTGATTAGGGTTGAAAGCAGGCCAGCTTGCCAGACCGCGCAGCTTGCCGCTTGCAACCTCCAGCACAATACCAACCCCGCCCTCAGCGCCGAACCGCTCAGCCGCTTGAGACAGCTCAGCCTCCAGAACAAATTGCACACCAGAATCAAGCGTCAGCCGAACCGGCGTTTCGCCACCCGCCAACACATCATTACGCGCCAGCTCAACACCCATCTGCCCAAGGCCATCAATATTGGTATGCCCCAAAACATGGCCAGATTGCGCGCGGCGCGGATAGATACGTTTACTCTCAACAGAGAACTGCAAGCCTTCGAGACCAAGATCGAACACGGCCTGCCTTTGGCGCGGCGTTAAACCTCTACGAACCCAGACGAACCGCTTATCATCTTGTCCAAGGCGGCGGGCAACAGCTTCCTGATCCAAATCATCAAACACGGTCGCCAGCGTCGCCGCCGCATCGCCCGCATCCCAAATTTGGCTTGGGTCAGCGCTCAGCGAATACACATCTACCGATGTGGCCAGCAGCTCACCGTTTCGGTCAACAATATCGCCGCGCTTGACCGTATCGGGCTGCACCGTTGCAACCGCGATCACAGGCGCCTGCGAAGCTCCTGAAAGGGCCAGAAACGTTCCACGAAGCCCGATCAGCGCAAACACTGATACCACCCCAAACGCAACCGCGACCGGACGTGCAAGCCCGGCAAAATATGCCCGTAACCTGTCGGTCATTACTGTCCTGCGTCCTCCTCGGTTTCTGAGTTCAACGCGTCAGGTACAGGTACAATTACTAGGTCTTTAGGTGTGTTTTGCTCAGACGCGCCGGGGCGCCCAACCAAAAGGTCGAGATTATATTCAGAAGCAAATTGGCTCGCGCGCGCCGGGGCCATGCCGAGCTCATTGCGCGCATATTCTTCAATCCATTCGCGCCGGCTCATATGCGCCAGATCAGCCTCCAGCAGCGCCTTTTGTCGGTAGGCTTCGGCCAAATCAGCCTCTAAACGCGCAATTTCCTGGCCAGATTCGCGCGATCCATCCTTGGCACGATAAAGGCCAATCACAAGAAGGATCGCGACGAGCAACCCGAAGATAAAGGCTTTCTTGCTCATGCGCGCGCCTCCAAACTTTCCAGTGACGGCAAGTCAAACTCCGTCCCGAACTGCTCGCCCCAAGCCGGAGACGCCGTTCGCCGGGCTGCGCGCAACCGGGATGAGCGCGCACGCGGATTGGCCTGCGCCTCATCAGCGCCAACCGAAACAGCTTTTCTGGAAATGAGCTCAAAACTTGATGCACGAGCCTCTTTCGCCGCCTCAGGCACATGCCGCGACCCCGCTGACACAAGGCCAGACCGCGCACGCAAAAATGTCTTGATCATGCGGTCTTCCAGCGAGTGGAATGTCACGACAACAAGCCGCCCGCCAACCTTCAAGATACGCTCAGCCGCAACCAACGCACGCGCCAGCTCTCCAAGCTCATCATTGACGAATATACGGATCGCCTGAAAAGTCTTTGTCGCCGGATGGGTCTTTGCGCCGCGCCGACCGCCAAGCGCCTCTTCGATGACATCAGCAAGATCAAGCGTCGTCTCAAACGCCCGCTCGCCTCTTCGCTCCACCACGGCTCTTGCAACGCGGCGCGATGCACGCTCATCACCCAGGCGAAAGATAATGTCCGCCAAACCCTGTTCAGGCATTTTATTGACAACATCGGCAGCGTTTGGCCCGCTCTGCCCCATGCGCATATCAAGCGGCCCATCGCGCATAAAAGAAAATCCGCGCTCAGCCTCATCAAGCTGGAAGGATGACACGCCCAAATCAAGCACAACACCATCGACAGATCCAAAACCAGCAGCCGTGGCAAGCGCATCCAAATCACCAAACTGACCCAATAGCGGAATAAGGCGCGGCTCGTCCTGCGAAACAATCCGTGCGCGGTCTATTGCGTCGCCGTCGCGATCGATCCCAATCAAGCGACAATCAGCAGCCGCCAGAATTGCGCGCGCATATCCGCCGCCGCCATAAGTGCCATCAATATACACCTCACCATCGGCAGGGCTCAACGCCGTCAAAACTTCTGGCAGCATGACCGGGATATGTCCTTGAGCGCTCATCAGTCCTGCTCCCCACCGCCAGCAATTGCCCCGGCCGCCAGCGCAGCCTGAAACGGTGCATCCAACTTATCCAGATTAGCCGTCGCCTGCGCGGTCATCTCAGCATCAAACGCGGCAAACCGTTCCGGGCTCCAAATTCTGAACCGGTCAAAGGCACCAGAAAAAACGAGCTTGTTTTTTATCCCGACAGCTTTGAGCAAAGAGGCTGGTAGCTTTATGCGTCCCGGCTCATCCATTTTTAGGTCAGCACTGCGCCCGAACACAGAATGGGCAATCGCCTCGCGCGCCGGATCATGGGGGCTCATGCGAGCAAGGATTTGGCGATAGTCATTCATCAATGGCTCGCCGCCCGCCTCCAGACAGCCACGCCCATCAAAAGACGGCCAGACATAAACGCGGCTCGCCCCACCCAGCGCAGCACGAAACGACGCCGGCACGGAAACCCGCCCCTTCGCATCAATCGCACTTTCATAGGTAGAGAAAAACACCCGCAGCCCTCATCGCCATACATTTGTATGGGACCAGTATTACATATGATGGGCATACTTGGGAATAGCTGGGCAGCTCTGGGTAAGCTTTTATTAGCACTTTATGCACAATTTACAGTTAATAAAACATTAAATGAACATAGCGGGAATAAATGAGAACAAAGCAACAATTCCTTCAAAATGCCCCGCGGTAACTTATTGTAATTTATAGGCTTTGCCGCATGCCGTTTAACCGCCCAATGCAGTCCACGCGCGCGCCATTCTACAATCTCAGCCTGAAACACGCCCCTCTCCACCGCGCAGCAAGTGGACAAGATGTCGCCAGTTGCGGCGTAAAACTGATTGATTCATTGCAATATCGCCCTGATAGGCAGTACACCATCCATTCAGATTATTTGGAGACCCAACACGATGCGTATACTTCTCACCAGCCTCTTGGCATCAACCATCCTCGTCGCCTGCGGCCCCTCCGATCCGAAACCCTCCAGCGACGCAAAAGCCCCCGTCGCCTCAAGCGTAACACAGGCTGATATCAAAGCGACGACAGCCGCTTTAAATGAATGGTTCGAAACCAAATATGAAGAACGCCTCGCCTTTAGCCCCATCACGCAAACTGCGCTGGGGCGGAAAACGAATTACGGAAAAATTGACGACTACTCCAACGCCGCCGCGCAGAAACAATTCGTCTGGCTAAAAGACAGCGTTGCGGAGATGAAAGATAAGTTTCCATATAATCAGCTGACACCGACTGCCAAGACATCTTACGATATCCTCGCATATCAGCTGCAACAGGAACGCGCAGCTCGGCAATTCCGGGACAACGCATATATCTTTGAACAAATGGGCTCGGTCCAATCTTCATTCGCTCAGCTTCTAATCTCCCAGCATAATGTGGAAACCGAACAAGATATGCGTGACTATATCTCGCGCATCCAAGAATCCGCGCGCGCCATAAAACAATTGACGGCGCGCTCTAAAGCTAATGCAAACAAAGGCGTCCACCCGCCAAAATTCGCATTTGAAGCGGTTATTTCAGAATCCCAAAACCTGATCACCGGCGCGCCCTTCGATAAGAGCGGTACACCAAATGCTGTGTGGGCTGATGCGAACAAAAAAATCAATGCACTGAAGAAAAAGGACGTCATCACAGACGACATCGCCAAGGCATTGCGCGCCGAGAGCCGCGCCGCGCTCCTCGGCCCATGGCAAAAAGCCTATCAAGATCTCATTGCGTGGCAGGAAGAGGACATAGTCAACGCCCCCGCTGTGGCCACCGGCATTGGCTCCCTCCTCCCCAATGGCGAAGCCCATTATATGGAACGCCTCGCCAACCAAACGACAACCGACCTCACACCGGAACAGGTTCACCAAATCGGCCTTGATGAGGTTGCACGCCTGCGCGCCGAAATGGAAGCTGTCAAAGAGAGCGTCGACTTTGAAGGTGACTTGAAGTCCTTCTTCAATTATCTGCGCGACACAAAAGACGATGAACGTCTATATTTTCCGAACACGGATGAAGGGCGCCAAGGCTATATTCAAGGCGCAACGCGATCTATCAACGCGATCGAAAAGAAACTGCCGGAATATTTTGGCTTGCTTCCCAAAGCCGAGCTTGTCGTAAAGCGCGTTGAAGCTTTCCGCGAACAGGACGGCGCACCGCAGCATTATGTTCAGTCAACACCGGATGGTTCACGCCCGGGGACATATTACGCCCACCTATCCGACATGACCGCGATGCCGAAACGCGAGCTGGAGGTTATCGCCTATCATGAGGGTTTGCCGGGCCACCATATGCAAATCGCTATCGCGCAAGAACTGGAAGGCATCCCGACCTTCCGCACCCAGCTTTTCTTCACCGCCTATATTGAAGGTTGGGCGCTCTATTCAGAGCTGCTGGCCAAGGAAATCCCCGGCACATATCCAGACCCGTATTCCGAATTTGGCCGCCTTGGGTCTGAAATGTGGCGCGCTATTCGCCTTGTCGTCGACACAGGCCTGCACGCGAAAGGCTGGACCGAGGATGAAGCGATTGCCTATTTCCTGGACAATGCAGCGATCACAAAGCCCCAAGCACTTGCCGAAACACGCCGCTATATCGTCTGGCCCGGCCAAGCAACGAGCTACAAGATCGGCATGTTGAAGATT
>CAZXTI010000079.1:0-7015 GCA_964643565.1 uncultured Hyphomonas sp.
AGGAAGAAACGTCCAATTCCGCATCGGTAGCGCAACCATCTTGCCAGCCAGCGCGGAACTCTTGAACGCGGTGTCTGCTGTCGCAAGAGCGTGCTCAGCCTATAATATCGAGATTGGCGGCCATACAGATAGTGTCGGTGATAATGCGTCCAACCAGCGCCTGTCACAGCGCCGCGCGGCTTCAGTACGTGCATTCCTGGAGAATGGCGGTGTCGGCGTTGATAATATCACTGCGGTTGGCTATGGCGAAGCGCAGCCGATTGACACATCTGGCACACGTGCTGGCGATGCGCTGAACCGCAGAACCGAGTTTAAGGTTAGCGCGCGCTAAGGCGCCAAGCCACTTAAGCGAATTTCACGATCAAGCCGCGTGATGGGCTCACCTTTCCGGAGAGTGTTTCACGCCAGGCTTGGACGAGATCTGCCCGCGCATCGATATGTTCAACGTCTAACAGCTTGGTGACAACCGGGTAGAACGCTTTCATATCGGCGTTCAGCGCGGTTGCCATTTCTTTTGGTCCCATACGGCTAGCGCAAATTTCAGCATGCCCCGGCGCAAAGAAGACTTCATTTGCAATACTGCCGCTATTGGGAATGTCCGGGCTTGTCTGGGTCGGCAGGCTTTCGCCGCGCGGTGCATCCCATTCTGTCGCGCCCACTTGTAAGTGAACCGCAAGCTGCCCGCCAAGCGCTTCTGCCAATGGTCCGCGCATGGCTGGATTACCGCGAATATCAACATGGATCGCCCGCCCGGCATCCACGCAAGCTCCCATATCGTCATAAGTGACAACATGATCATAAAGCCCGCTGGCCTCAGTGAAGGCTTTGTTACTGGCTGAGGTCAGGCCGGTGAGTGTGAGGCCACCGCGCTTGCGGGCGGCGCTCGCATAAGCAAGTGACGTTTTCGCCGAGGCGCTTGAGACAACGACATGGCGCGGCGGCTCTGCGCGCTCCATCAAGGCGTCATCGATCAGCCAGCCTGTTGCGTAAAGCGGACGCACAAGCATTTGCGCATCCTCAAACCCGGCATCATAGGCGCTGTCATTGTCGTTAAATTGGTAGACATTATAAAACCCTGGAAGCTCGGCGCGGTGCGCGCTCATATCGGTAAATCCGAGCGGGTTTATTTTTCCGGGTTTGACAATAAGGTCAGTGGAGGCGGGGTAGTATCCGTAAAACCGCTGGCCGACTTCAACGCCCGGACATTTGCTCTCTGCAACTTCGGCAAATCCCCAAAATGGCACCTGGCCCGTGTCCTCATTTCCGGTTGGGAAGAAGTTCCAATATCCAGCAAAGTCGGCGAAAACGGCATAAGTGACATTATTTGCTGTCAGCGCGAAAGCCTGAATTGCAAGACGCACATCGCCGTCGCCAAGTGGCGCGTTGCCGCGCTCAACCCAGCTGAGGTTGGATAGATCAGTTTTGGAAATGATGAGGTCGGCGCTGGTCATGTCTTCTGTCCTTGTGCTCTGTTATGCCGAAGTGACTTAATAAAGGCATTGGGCATATATGCTTCAGACGGAGACTATGAGCGTCTGTTTCGCTTGGGCCGCCCTGAGCGTGTTTCTTTCAGTTTACGCGAAGCAGGCTTGGCGTCCACCCGTCCCGTTACGGAATGTGAGGGTTTGCTTTGGGATGGCTTAGTGTCTTTTAGAAGCGCGCCAAACTCGGACGCGATGATTTCAGAGGGCACCTCAACGACACTGCCGGGTTTCAACTCCTTAAGCTCAAACGGTCCATAGGAGACGCGGATCAACCGGTTCACTTTCAGCTCCAAGGCTTCCAGCGCGCGGCGGACTTCACGGTTTCGCCCTTCTGCCAATGACACCGTAATCCAGCAATTCGCGCCGGTCTGACGCTCCAACACCGCATCGATAGAACCAAAATTTTCGCCATCAACTTTCAAGCCATCTTTCAATGTATCGAGCGTGTCTTGGGTCACGCGGCCATGGGCGCGGGCGCGATATATGCGCCGGAACGAGTTGCTAGGTAGCTCAAGGGTGCGCGCAAGGTGGCCGTCATTGGTGAGCAGAAGCAAGCCTTCGGTATTATAATCCAGCCGTCCAATTGTGATTGTGCGTGGCAGTGATTTTGGCAATTGCTGAAAAATCGTCGAGCGGCCAGCAGGGTCATGATTGGTGGTCAGCAATCCAGCCGGTTTATGGTAGCGCCACAGCCGCGTGGGCTCGGGCGGCTTGATGATCTCGCGGCCAACTTTGATAAGTTCGCGGCCGGTGATCTTAAAAGCTGGCGTCGTGATCCGTACGCCGTCAACGGAGACTTTGCCATCCATAATCAAGGCTTCACAGGCACGCCGCGATGCAACGCCGGAACGGGCGAGATATTTGGCAATGCGTTCGCCTTCGCTCCAATCGGTTACATTTTCCTGCTTGCGCGTCTTGCCGCGGCCCTTTGAGGAGGCGCGGGAAGTCTGCTTGGTTTTTGTGCGGGGGTTTGGGCGCTGCGGTTTTCGACCTTGGCCCGTCTCTCGACGCTCCGTCATAGCAATATCTTTCCTGTCTGTGCCTCGTCATGGGCGACAGGCCGGGTTTTGGCAAGCTGCAATTGTCGGCTGTCATCTCCAAATGGGATGCTAGCTTGCCTTTATCAGTCTTTGAGCGCAGCAATCCGGGCGCTATAGGCTGTTTCCATTTCGCGGAATGCCGCCCCAATATGCGGGGTCTCGGCCATGCGTTCCAGATAAGCCTTACATTTGACGGGCGGATTGCTCATTGGCGGCAATGTGTGCCACGCCACCAGTTTCGGCACGTAAAAGAAAAACGGGGCCAATGCCAAATCAGCATGGCTAAGCGTGTCGCCAGCGGCATATGCCCCTTCGCCTGAAAGGTAATGTTCAGCAAAGCTGAGGCCTTTCCCCAGCTTTTCCCACGCGGTCGCCATATCAACAGGGCGCGGCGGCGGGCGCATTCCAATGATTAAGGTCAAAAAATGCGGCGCAATATAAAGGTCGGCAATGCGCGCCAGCAGCTTTGCGATCGCCCGTTCTTCAGGTGCCTCAGGCAGCAAAGCCGGCATGGGATGCAGCTCATCAAGATATTCGGCAATGATCTGGCTTTCTGGCAGGACAAAGTCACCATGTTCAAGAATAGGGATTTGCCGCATCGGGGCTAACTCCCCCAGTGGGTCTGTGCCTCCGAATGTATCAATGAGCTGTGTTTGCCCAAGCAAGCCCTTCACACGCAAGGCCAGTTTGGCCCGTTGTCCGAATGGGGAGAGGTCTGTGCTGTGAAGTTTGAAACCCATTGCTCTGCCTTATGAGAGGAACTGGAAGAAGATTGACATGATCAGTGTTCCGACAATGAGTTCAAGCATAGTCCAATAGCGGTTGATGCCGCCCTCGCCATTTTTCTCTGTGTCTATAACCATTGAAGCCGCGCGCCCAAAGGCGGCGCCATACCAGCCCATCGCAACCGGTAAAACGATAAAGATGCTGATCCCGGCGGGCAGGCGCAGAACACTGAGAAACGCCGTTAAATGGATCATGAAGAAGACACCGCCAAAGGTTGCGCGGAATTCTGCAAAGCCGCCGGGTTTGGCCGGATTGGCTTGCAAGCCGAGCGTATTGGCCATCGCTTGAGGGCGAAACAAAGCGACGAAACCTGCTAATGCGCCAAAGCCGAGCCCGGCAAGTGTCAGATATTGATAAATCATGGCCGTCGCCCTTTCATATGTCTTGCGCGCATAATCCTATGCGCCGCCTAAGCTGGCAAGCGGCTTCTTAGCGCTCGTTGCGCGGTGTCTTTGGCCATCGCCGATGCATCCAGAACCATTGGCCGGGATTTTCCCGAACGCGCGCTTCGATAAATTCGGTAATACGAACAACCGTATCGCGCACATCCGCGTCTGTATTGCCTGTCGCTGCAGGGATGATCGGATCATGCACGGTGACGCGAAATTGCGCAGGTCCTGTGCGCACGGTCGACATTGGAACGATTGGAACGCCGTATTTAATGGCAAGGCGCGCTGGTCCCGGCGCTGTCATGGCATCGTGACCGAAAAATGGAACGGATAAACCTTCGCGGAATTTCTGGTCATTTAATATCGCGACGGACCGGCCTGCTTTGAGTGCGGTCATCAGTGAGCGCGTGCCAATACCCTTCGGTGTCAGAACGCCAATGCCATAAGCGCGTCTCGCCTTGTTCAGTCGCTTGTCTATATGTGGGTTATTGATCGCGCGATATGTCACGAGGCAATCGACCGGGCGGTTGCAAATCGCTGCGGCCATAATTTCCCAATTGGCAAAATGACCTGAGATGAGCACCGCGCCTTTGCCGCTGTCTCTTATGGCGTCCAGCCCTGCCGCGCCGACAACCTCTATGCCATTATCGGCTGTGTAGGGATTAAGCTTTGGAAGATGCGGCAGTTCGCCTGCTGTGCGTCCTGCGCTTTCCCATGCTTGCAGCGCTGTCTCTTTGACCTTATCCGCGCTCCAGTCTGGATAAGCGCGTGCAATGTTTTCCAGCGCGACCTTATGCTGAGAGAGAAATGGCCCGACCTTGCGCCCGACCCAGCCGCCAATATTGGAAGCGCGTTTGGGGCTCATCAAGGAAAGCAGCCACCAATAAAACACATCCCATGCAACCGCCTCAATGCGCCATAAGATCCGTTTGCCAAATGAAGCGCGCTGTTCGACATCATGCGAGCGCATATAGGTTTTGTCACTCATGACTGCCCCCGGCTGATATGGGGCGACAAAATCGCTAGCAGGCGCTCAGTATCTTCAAACACAGCGCGCACTTTGATGGGCGTGATGCCGCCGCGCGCCGCTTCGGGCAATCGCAGATAGTCCTTTTCAGTTGTCACGAGACGTGCCCCATGAACCTCGGAAAATGCGTGCAGGCGTTTCAGTTCGTTTTGTGAAAACTTATGATGATCTGCAAAAGCAACACTGTCGCATATCTCCCCGCCAGCGCGGCGAAGCGCCTCGAAGAAGCGTTCCGGTCTGCCAATTCCGGCAAAGGCGAGGAGCGGGCCATCTGGTAACTCTGTCATCTGCTCCAGACGCGCACGTATAACGGGCAGGCCGCTTTCAATGACCTCTGCCGGTGTCTCACCATCATTAATGAGCACAACACAATCGGCGCGCGCCAGTCCGGTCTTGATCGGCTCACGCAGCGGTCCTTTGGGGATCACATAGCCATTGCCGAATGGCGCACCCGCATCAATAACGACAAAAGACAGATCCTTGTGGAGGGTCGGGTTTTGGTGGCCATCATCCATAAGGATCACGCAATTGCCCGTCGCTGTGATTGCCTGCGCGGTTGCTACCTTGTCCCGGCCGATCCATGCCTCCCCACTAGCCGCAAGGAGCAATGGCTCGTCGCCGACTTGGTCTGCGCCGTGTTTGTTTGCATCGACCTGCACCGGGCCTTTTAGCGCGCCGCCATATCCACGCGACAGGGTGACGGGCCGCGCGCCGGTCTCGGTGAGTAGAGCCTGAAGTGCTTGTGTGATCGGGGTTTTTCCGCTGCCGCCACTGGTGAGGTTGCCAATGCAGATCACTGGTGCCTCAACTTTAACAGGTTGGGTGCGGGCGATCCTGCGTGCTGTGCCCCAAGCATAAAGGGCAGCAAAGGGGGTTAGCAAGAACCGCAGAAAGGGCGCTGACTGGCGTGAATAAGGGTCAAGTCCTGCAGACCAGAAATAGGGCGCGCGCATACCTAATTCGCCTCGTTGAGAAGATTGGAGAGCGTTGCAAGTGTGTGCTGAAGCGCGCCTTTGCGTGCAGCAAAATACGTGTCGATTTCGTTTGTCGATATTGTTGTTGCCGATTGGGCGAAGCGAGCAAACTCAGATGGGGTTTGGACAATATGCGACCAACCGCGCGGGCCAAGCTCGGCATGTATGTCGGCAAAGCTTTCAGTGTGGGGACCAGTTGCGATTGCAAGCCCGAACCGCAATGGCTCCAGTGGGCTATGCCCGCCGACATGCGTGGGCAGGCCGCCGCCAAGGAAGACCGCGTCGGCGCTGGCATACCACAAATCCATTTCGCCAAACGTATCAGCGAGAATGATGCGTGTGTCCGGGCGTGCCGTTTGGCCTGTTGAGCGCTTGATATAGGAATATCCGGCAGCTTGGATCAGGGTTTCGATCTCGTCTGCGCGGCTTAGATGGCGCGGCGCGATGATCAGGCGCGTTGTTTCTGGCAAGTCTTTCAAAGCGTCCAATAGAAAAGCTTCTTCGCCTTCATGCGTGGAGGCACCGAGTACAATAGATGTAACGCCGTGTTCAGCTTGCCATGCATCTGTTTCTTGTGCGGGTTTGCGATCTGTTGCGGGCTTAACAAGTGCGGCTTTCAGATTGCCTGAATTTTCAACATCGCGGCCAAGTAAGCGCGATAATCCGCTGGCAGTGTTTGCGTCTGCTGCGATGATCGCATCAAACTGAGCAAAGACATGCCGCGCGCTCTGTTTGGCTTTGTTCCAGCGCTCGAGGGATGATTTGCGCATGCGGGCATTGATCAACGCCGTCTGGCTGCCGCTGCGTTTTGCCGCCTCAAGCAGGTTTGGCCAAACTTCACCCTCGGCAAATATGCTCAATTTCGGTTGCCAATGCGCGATAAAGCGTTGCGCGGCGGCTGGCGTATCCAGTGGAAGCATTTGGTGGGTCGCCCGGCCGGGAAGGTTTGCTCCGACAATATTGGCAGATGAGGCGGTTTGGCTCGTAAATAACAGGACTGTTTCTGGATGCAGCTTTCGCAGTTCGTCGGCGAGGCCAAGTAAGAGCTTGCTCTCGCCAAGGCTAGCACCGTGTAGCCAAATCAAGGCGCCGTCTTCGCGCTGCGGTAATGCACGGGCCAGACGCTCATTGTAGCGTCCTTCCAACTCCTTGCCCTTTGACTTGCGCCAACGAAATATCAAGGGCGCGGCAATCGCGGTGGCGCGCATGCCGATACGATAAAGACGCAAATGCAATGTCATGTCGCGCCTGCTGATTTCTGGGGGCGGGGTGTGATGTCCGCCGGGCTGACATGATCAGCGCCGCATAAGGCTTC
>CAZXTI010000080.1:0-7009 GCA_964643565.1 uncultured Hyphomonas sp.
CGCGTGCCGGTCATCGCCTTATGGCTCGGGTACGCTGCACCTGTGCTTTGCTTTGTGTTCTGCGCAGGCAATGTATGGGTTAAAGTGCGCCAATCGTCTCGGCGAAGGCCCAATCGAGCCACGGCGTCAACTTGGCAACATCGGACGGCTCAACCGTTCCCCCGCACCAAATGCGCAGGCCCGGAGGCGCCTTATTGTAACCAGCCGCATCAAAGGCGACGCCAAGCGCATCAAGCTTACCCATCATCTCTTTCACGAAACCGCGTTGTCCAGCTTCATCCAGCGCCGTGACACGCGGATCGGCAAACACAAAGGTCACGCCCGTATTGGAACGCACATCAGGATCAGCGCACATGAAGCGCACCCAATCGGTCTTGGCTTCCCATTCGGTAAGGATCGCGAGGCTTTCATCCGAACGCGCTTTGAGTGCTCGCCAACCGCCAAGGCTTTCGCACCAATTCAGCGTTTGCAAATAGTCCTCAGTGCATAAAAGGCTCGGCGTGTTCAGCGTTGCCCCCTCAAACAAAGCCTCATTCAGCTTGCCGCCCTTGGTCATACGGAAAATTTTCGGCAAAGCGCGCGCTGGCGTGTAGGTTTCCAACCGGCGCACAGCGTTCGGGCTAAGGATCAGCATGCCATGGGCCGCCTCCCCGCCAAGCACTTTCTGCCAGCTATAGGTCACCACATCGAGCTTGTCCCAGTCGATATCCTGCGCAAACACAGCCGAGGTCGCATCACAAATCACAACACGGTCCGGGTTCAGCTTGATCCAGTCCGCGTTTGGTACGCGCACACCAGAAGTCGTTCCGTTCCACGTAAACACAATATCGGCGTCATCGCGCGCAGCGGCAAAATTCGGCAATGCGCCATAGTCGCCAACATGCACACTCGCATCAACATCGGTCAGTTGTTCCAGCGCATCGGTGGCCCAATCCTTGCCGAAGCTCTCCCACGCGAAAATATCCACCGGGCGCTGGCCAAGCATCGACCAGAGGCACATTTCGACTGCGCCCGTATCAGAGGCTGGCACAATCGCGACCCTGTAACCTTCGGGTAGGCCAAGCAGCAACTTTGTGCGCTCAATCGCCTCTTTCAGCTTGGCTTTGCCAAGGGCTGAACGGTGCGAGCGGCCAAAGGCTGCGTCTTCTAATTGCGAGAGGGAAAATCCGGGGCGCTTGGCCGCAGGACCTGACGAAAAATTGGGGCACGCCGGGCGTGCCTCCGGCATGGGAAGCATAGTGCTCATCTGTTTTACTCCTATCCTTACAGATAGGCTGGACATCGTTGGGGATGTCTGGCCCACGCTTGGTATGGCCTAAACCGCCAAGGCACACAAACAGATTTCCCTGTATTTCGAAAATTTCATCTTTCAAAGCGACGCTGCAATACGCAAACCGTCAAAACCCGAACGGCGGCACCCCAAGAATGGAGCACCGCCGCCTGATCAGCACATGTCGTCGCATTTTCTACACGTTCCAAGTGCAAGGGACCGTATTTGCTTAGTCCTCGGTGCCGGTTCGAGAGCCATTTTCCGGAATGCGAATAACCGGGCGTGGCTCTGGTCGGCTCCAGTCGGACGCGCGCCGGCGTGGGACCACGCCATTCGCAAGACCGACTGGACGCGCACCGTTGGTTTTACGGCGCTCCACCTGAACTGGAGCATTCGTTTTTGGAGAGTTGTCCAGGTGATCTAGGGTCTGAAGCACTTTCTCGGCGTGCGTTTCAGATTGTTCTTCTTGGCGTAGCGCTTTGACTGGAGCCGGTGCGTCAGCGGCAGCCACAGGTACCTTCGCCAGCGGGTTACCAAGCGGACGCATGGCGCGGTGAAAGAAAAGCTTCCAGTATTTTTCAAATACCTGACGACGACCAGACAGGCTGCGCAACTTGTTCACCTCAGCGCCGCTCATCAGCTTTGCGCCTTCAATTTTCAGCCGTTCGTCATTTTTGACATATTGCAGGAAGCCATTATAGCGACGCGCAGATGAGCGGTTCATTTCTAGCTGTATTTCGCCCACACCGTCGCGGCGACCATCGCTGCCATCTGACAGCGAATTGCGATACTTATAGACCATGAATGGCCACTCAAAGCGGGAGAACTCGATCATGATATTCGATTCAATTTCCAGCTCTTCATTCAGCGCATAGCCAGAGAAGATAAAACGGTCACCATCGGGCTGAATGTCGATGACGGACATGCGTCTTTCGTTCACCCCTCTTTCGGCCTGTAGCCATGTCCCTTCGATATAATATTTACCAAGCACAGCTTTGCGAACTGAGCTGAGGCGGAAGATCAGCGGGAAGATCACTTCGGTCATAGATAACCAACCGACAACCAGGAGCGCTAGACTTGCCCCTGTTGCTGCCATGAGACCGGGCCCCGTCGTCCCGCTGCTATAATTTGAAATTGCTTCGAAGGCCGGCATGCCAAAAGCTAGCACGGCTCCGATCGTAACTGTCGCTGCCATCAAAGTGGAGACTGTTCGAAATCGAGTATAAGGATTCATTGTCGCTTGCCCTTGCGAATTGCGTGATACAAATTGTGTGGAGTAGGCGCTTCTCGCCCAATTCTTCATTAAGGATTTAGTAACCTTTACAAGAGGTTAACGCAATGACCAGTTCGTTAACAAAACGGGCGTTTTTGTTAACCTTTGGCATCAAGCGCATTTCCGCTTGACCCAGAGGCGAAGCAAGTCCACGGGGCATACTATGAATAAGCAACGCGACCTGATCGACTGGGCCCTGTTTGCCCTGGTCAGCCTTCTATGGGCCAGCGCCTATGCGATGACGCGCGGCGCAGCGCATGGCGATCACGGCTTACCTGTCGGCCTCATTGTACCAGCCCGTTTGACCATCGGCGCGATCATCCTGAATATGATCCTTCTAGCAACAGGCCGGCGCTATCCCCCGCTTTCAGACCGCAAGCGCTGGGCGGCTATGCTTGGCATGGGCCTGCTTGGTATGACCGGACCTTTTGTCCTTATCACGATTGCGCAAAAGACAGTCGATTCCAGTCTTGCTGCACTTTATGTCGCCGCTGTCCCGATCTTTGTCGCGATTGGCGCAAACTTCATGTTCAGGGACGAGAAGCTCACCACGCGCATTTCAGTCGGCATAAGCATTGGCTTTTTAGGTGTGATCGCCCTTTTTGGCCCCGATGCTTACAGAAACTTTGGGTCAGCAAGCACAATTGCGCAACTGCTCTTGCTAATCGCTGCGGTGCTTTATGCCAGCTCGACACTTTTAGCGCGGGCGGCTCCAAAAATTGAATCCTTTGTTTTTGCGGCGGGCTTTGTAACACTGGCAGCGCTTATGTCTTTGCCAATGCTGATCATGGTTGATTGGCAGAACCTACACCTCAGCCCGGCCCCTATTCTCAGTATCATCGGGCTTGGCATTGGGCCATCCGCGCTTGCTTCCATTCTCTATATGATGATTGTGCAGCGCGCGGGCGCAACCTTTTTGGCGCTCACCGGATATGTGGTGCCGGTCCTCTCAGCCATTCTCGGCTTTATCCTCTTTAGAGAAGTGCAAAGCTGGAATGCCCTAATTGCATTTGCCCTCATTCTCAGCGGTGTCTGGCTAGCCCAAAGCCGTAGCACAGCACTAGAATCTGCCAGCAAGCCCGCACCGGATGCTTAAAGCCTGAAAACCCCCTCGATCACCGTGACGGCCTGACCGGACAGTTTCACACGTTCGCCGTTCAGTTCTGTGCCAATCCAGCCGCCGCGCCCCGCATAGGCTTGGAAGCAGTTGAGTGTCGTCCGGCCCGACATATCCGCAATGACCGGCGCAAGCATACAATGCCAGCTCCCCGTCGCTGGATCTTCATCGATACCAGAGCCGGGTGCAAAAAACCGGCTTGTTACATCCGCGCCGTCTTCGCCGCCCATGGCGAAACATCCAATATTGCCGTGCTCCCAAGCACCCATATCCTCAGCGCCTAAAACGCTGAGCGCTTTATAGTCAGGGGTCAAGGCAACGACCTCGCCGGGCGTTTCAAACCGGCAAGCCAGAAAACTACCCGCCCAAACCTGAACCGGGCGCGCACCAAGCGCTGCCGCCATCTCATCTGTAACAGCCACCTCTTCGACCGGCGATGCAGGAAAATCCATGACATAGCCCTTAGGCGTCTGCGAAACAAACAGCTCACCGGATTGACGCGTCTGGAACGTCACCTGCGCGCCAGCAAACCCCAAATGCGCAAAAATCACATGCGCAGATGCAAGCGTTGCGTGACCACACAATGGAACCTCAATCGCGGGCGTAAACCAGCGCAGCTCCCAACGCCCCTCACCGGCCGCAACAATAAACGCCGTCTCAGCAACATTGTTCTCTGCGGCAATCGCCTGCAATGTCTCATCCGGCAGATAAGCCTCCAACACCACCACACACGCCTGATTGCCTTCAAAGGCTTTGGTGGCAAACGCATCAATCTGATAAATGGGGTATTCGGTCATCGCTTTGTCTCTCCTCAGGCATAATTTAAACTGAAGACCCGCCTCTGGTGAAACGATGATTTCTGGGCCATTGTATAGCTTTGCTAATCAATTGAGGTTGTCTGCCATGTTCTCCGTCCCTAGATCACTCCTCTTGGCTTTACTCAGCACGCTCCTTCTCGCCTGCAGCGGCCCGGCGCCTGACAGCGCTGGCGCGCCATCCACCCCGGCTTCGCCAGAGATAAACCGCGTCATCGTGCTCGGCATGATCCATTCCGGCCATGAGACAAGCGAGATATATTCCACCGCCCGCGTCAAAGGCGTTATGCGCGCCATCGATCCAGATTATGTGCTGACCGAGATCCCGCCTGACCGTATGGAAGAAGCCATGCGCAGCTTCACAGAAGAAGGTGTTGTCACCGAAGCGCGCGTCACCCGCTTCCCGGAATATAAAGACGCCCTCTTCCCGCTCATCCCTGAGATGGACTTCGAGATCATCCCGACCGCTGGCTGGACAAGCGAAATGGCAAACTTTCGCCGCGACGCCCTGCAAGCCATCTCCCAGGATGAAACCCGCGCAGATGATTGGGCCGCCTATCAAGCTGGCCTCACCGGAATGCGCAAAGCCATGGGCGAGCGGCGCGACGACCCGTATTTCATCCACAGCGACGAATATGATGCGATCACCAAAAAGGGCTACACGCCCTATGCGCAGCGCTTCGCCAATGATCTGGGTGTCGGCGACTGGGAAACCATCAATGCCGCGCATTACAGCTATATCGAGCGCGCACTCGACGAACATACAGGCGAAGGGGCCACCATCTTAATCACCTATGGCGCGGCGCATAAATATTGGTTCCTGGAGCAATTGCGCGCGCGCACCGATATTGAGCTCGTCTCGCCGCTATCCTATTTCGACAAGGTGCCGCCAAAGGAATAGACGCTGAAGAATAGACAAAGCCAGCAAAACATGGCTTCACACATGCTCATGTTCTACAAAACCGGATTTTCCCTATGACCGACACAATCCGCCCATCCGGGCGCGCCCTCGACCAACTGCGTGACATCACGTTTGAAACCAATGTCACCCGCTATGCCGAAGGCTCATGCCTTGCCAAATTTGGCAACACACATGTTCTGTGCACGGCAAGTTGGACCGACAAGGTGCCGGGTTGGATGCGCGGCTCTGGCAAGGGCTGGGTCACCGGCGAATATGGCATGCTGCCGCGCGCCACCCATTCGCGCAATCGCCGCGAAGCCACAGCCGGAAAACAGTCTGGCCGCACCCAGGAAATCCAGCGCCTGATCGGACGCTCCCTGCGCTCCGTTGTCGATCTGGAATTGCTCGGTGAAAACCAGATCACAGTCGATTGTGACGTCTTACAAGCCGATGGCGGGACACGCACCGCGTCTATCACTGGCGGCTATATCGCGCTGGCCCTCGCCATGCGCTACCTGAAAGACGAAGGCGTCATCACCAATGACCCGATCCTGAAACAAGCCGCAGCCATTTCCGTCGGCCTCTACAAAGATACGCCCGTGCTTGATCTCGATTACCCAGAAGACTCCGGCGGCGAAGGCGACATGAATGTCGTGATGAGCTCAGACGGTGGCTTCATCGAAGTGCAAGGTACTGGCGAAGAGCGCCCGATGACCCGCGACGAGCTCACCGAAATGCTACGCCTCGCCGAAAAGGGCTGCAACGAACTTTTCGAGATGCAACGCACCGCTATCGGCTAAACACGGAGCAAGCGCTTGGGACGCATCATCACCGTAAACGATAAAATGCAAACCGCGTATTCTTACGAGCTCACCGCGAAGCCCGGCCAGGACTTTGACGAAGGCTTCAAGCCGCACTTCTCCCCCAAAGAGATGCTGGAACACGGCGTCTTTGAGGGAAAATACTGCAATGACTGCACAGATGAGTTGCCCGCAGACTGGTTCCAAAACGCCAAGACAAGTAAAGTCGCAGACATCAATTGCAATTTCTTCAAAATCAAAAGTCGCCAACCTCTCTCCACATGGCGGGAGAAAGGGTGGATTTACGGCCCCGACCCGCGCGGCTGGTTCCAATGGTATTGCAGATATTATCTAGGCCGCAGATTGCCTGATATCGACGCCGTCCAAATCAAGCGCTGGCGCGGCTTTGCCCGGCATGCCGGACAGATCAAAGCCAACTGCCCCCCCGGAGACATCTTCTGCCGCCCACGCCAAAGACAAGGCCTACTCCAATGGTCACACTACCCCTTCATCTAGGCTACTCAAAGCAAGCTATCTACTATTCGGCATAAGCGCGACAAAGCTGAATCAGTTTAGCTCTATCTTGCCTGTTTTAACCCTTGCAGCCTCGCGCCTATGCGCGCCCCACGCCAGTAAAAACATCCCATTTGAAAAAGCACATCCCACTTGGCCCGCAATGGGATTCCCACTGAACGCTTGATCACATATTTTCAGTGTGCCATTTGCCCGACCTTACCCCCGGTCGCCGGGGAAGACTTCCTCGCCATCGACCTCAAGCCGGAAGAGATCGGGGCGTGAATAATGCCCGGCTGGATCAGACGAGACTTTGCATT